>JBEPVG010000295.1:0-3448 GCA_041691175.1 Chitinophagaceae bacterium | reverse complement strand
TTGTAATGCTGCCACTCAACTATATCTTTTATAATATTGAGACAATTACTCCAAATTGTTTCGCAAGCATTATCCATTATTTCTGTAAGCCGTTTTATTTGTTTTTAGAAAGCATTTTCTCTGTGGGAATCTTCAAAAATTGAAACAAAATTTATTTGTAAGAATTTTTCAACAACACGGCGAATATCAAAAGAATTTGTTGAAAAAAAAATTTTTTATTCTGTGATTTTTTGCAGTAAATATTATTTTTTAGTGCTAAAAAATGAAATAAAATTCATTTTCAAATTTTACCAGATTTTAAAAGGTGCACCTGCATTGATTTCAAAGGAATAGTGGCCATTTTTTTACAGATTTAAAAATTATTTTTTCTCTTCTGATTCTAAAAAAAAATAAATTTTAATTAAATATTCCAAATGTGTAAAACATTTTTTGATATTCCAGATTAGACGCAACATCATTAAAAACAATGGCTTTACCTTTATAAAAAAAATTGAATTATTATGAGTTACGAATTAACCGGAAAACTATTACAAAAATTTGATACCATGCAGCGTACGGAATCTTTTAAAACAAGAGAATTTGTGGTAGAAAAATCTGAAGATATCAATGGCAAATTAATTACCAATCTTATCAAATTCCAGTGTGTGCAGGATCGCACGGGAATCATAGACCGCGTAAATGTTGGAGATGAAATAAAAGTGCATTTCAACATTCGCGGAAGTAAATGGGAAAAAGAGGGCCGTATTTCTTACTTCAATAATCTCGATGCATGGCGCATTGAACAAGTATTACAGCCGGGAAAAAATGAAACATCGAATAATGATCACCTTGAACCGTTAGATAATTTTACTTCTTCGTCCGATCAGGCAGTTGATGATCTTCCCTTTTAATTTATCCCGCAAAAGTTTTCAGGATAAAAACCTGGCGCTGATATTATGCAACAAAAATTTTCTCTTAAACTTCTTCCACAGGATGCAGCTGATAATGTCGCAATAATAGAAAGTATTGCAAAGATTTCCGGCAAAAAAATTACCGAAATTTACGGCTTTCATTTGGTGAAAAGATCGATTGATGCAAGAGGAAAAACTGTTTGGATGAATCTGACAGTTAATGCATTTATCAATGAACCTTTTCAGAAAAGAGCTTTTCAGCAATTTGATTTTAAAGATGTAAATCATTCAGCAAAAAAGGTAATCATTATCGGAGGCGGCCCCGCAGGAATTTTTGCTGCGTTGCAATTGATTGAGATAGGAATAAAACCGGTCATTCTTGAAAGAGGAAAAGAAGTAAGAGCGCGAAGAAGAGACCTCGCAATTTTAAATAAAGAAGGAATTATAAATCCGGAAAGTAATTATTGTTTTGGCGAAGGTGGCGCGGGCACTTACAGCGATGGAAAATTATATACGCGAAGCACGAAGCGAGGCGATATCAACCGCATCTTAAATCTTTTTGTTCATTTTGGCGCGGATGAAAATATTTTATCCGATGCGCATCCACACATCGGAACGAACAAACTTCCAGCCATTATAACGGCCATGCGTACCCGAATATCAGATTGCGGCGGTGAATTTTATTTTGGTAAAAAAGTAGTTGATTTTATTATTGAAAAAGAAAAAATAAAATTGGTGAAAACTGAGGATGGAGATCTTTTATCTGCAGATTCCTTTATTCTTGCTACTGGCCATTCTGCAAGGGATATTTATACTTTATTAAATAAAAAGAATATCGAAATAATTGCAAAAGGTTTTGCACTTGGAGTGAGAATTGAACATCCACAGGAACTGGTCAATACCATTCAATATGGTAACAATTACGCAGATGGAAATTTGTTGCCACCAGCTTCTTACAGCCTTGTCGAACAAGTGGAAGGAAGAGGCGTTTTTTCTTTCTGCATGTGCCCCGGAGGCATTATTGCGCCTGCATCTACAAACGAAAATGAATTGGTTGTAAATGGATGGAGTCCATCAAAAAGAAACAATCCTTTTGCGAACAGTGGCATGGTTGTTCAGGTTGAAACTGAAGATGTACTAAAATATAATTCTACAGAAAAAAATGAATCAAAGAGCGATTTTAAATCACCTTTATTAATGATGAATTTTCAAAAGGAAATAGAGAAAAGGGCTTTTGAAACCGGAGGTGGCAAATTCATCGCACCGGCACAAAGAATGATTGATTTTACAGAAGAAAAGTTTTCTGTGTCATTACCAAAATGTTCTTATTTGCCGGGAATAGAATCTGCTTTATTAAAAAATGTTTTACCGGCATTTATTAATGACAGATTGAAAACAGCATTAAAATTATTTGCAAAAAAAATGCCTGCAAAAAACAGACATCAGGGTTATTTTACAAACGAAGCGGTTCTGGTTGCAACAGAAAGCCGTACTTCATCGCCGGTAAGAATTCCGAGGGATGAAAAACTATTGCATCATCCACAAATAAAAAATTTATTTCCATGCGGCGAAGGAGCCGGTTATGCAGGAGGAATTGTAAGCGCAGCAATGGATGGTGAAAGAGTGGCGCTGACATGTATTGTATGAACCGCAGATTTATTTGAATGAAACAATTTTTTCAAAAAATTAGATTATACAAGCACCGATGTGAATTTGTTTTACTTCAACGCAATCAAATCAATCCTTCACAGTAAACAAAAGAACAATAAAGATTCCTATTTCCTACCGTTACAAATAAATTATTAAGACAAACTATATCCTCCGGAAAAGCCGGCAAGCTCGAGGCTTCTCTTTTTCAGTTTTACAATATCCAGAGATTCGATCAGCGGATCGGCAGTAAGAATCAGTGATACGTTATTTTTTTTCCACCAATCACTTTTTTGTAGCTTTTCAAAATGAATAATTCCGACCAGATAATTTATTTGCTCATTGGAATGCCATTCTTCTATGCTTTCAAAATCATCTTTTAGAATGTGATTCCAATCCGTAAATCCAATGTAAGTTTTTACATAAAAATCATTTGTAATTTCATTGGGCTGATGATAATTTAATTTTTTATATTCATACTTATAATTGTACCGCAATGCAGATATATCACTCAATACAGCCGATGCAGTTGGTAAACTGCCGGCACCTTTTCCATAAAAAAATTGTTTATCCGCAAAAGAACTTTCAATCACTACACCGTTGTATTCATTTTTAATGAAAGCCAATTGATCATCTTTTTTTACAAATTGTGGTAGAACAAAAGCTGCTACTTTTCCATTCTTTAATTTTTTGGCAGACGCGACCAATTTTATCACGCAATCTTTTCTTTCTGCCTGCTGCGCGTCTTCGGCAGTGATACTTTGTATACCGGTAAAAACAATTTCATTTTTCTTTGGTAAAATTCCATAGGCGTGTGTCAATAAAAAAGTCCATTTATTTAATGCATCAAATCCTTCCACATCTAAAACCGGATTGCTTTCTGCAAAACCAAGTTGCTGGGCCTGTAACCT
>JBEPVG010000294.1:0-3459 GCA_041691175.1 Chitinophagaceae bacterium | reverse complement strand
GAACTTTGTGCTATGGCTAACTGCCTCGTGAAGGTTCGAACCCTTCCCCTACAGCATCTTAAAAAAAAGCCTTTGTAACAAATAACTACAAAGGCTTTTTTTATCCTTTCTCAGAAAAACTTTTCTCTAAAAAAAAGTCACTTAAAACTATCTTGCAGACTATTTACATTTTCAAATTATTTTGAAAACAACCATCTATTTCAACGTCTCTTTCCAATGTTTAGCATCATTACAGGCAGTATAATTCTAAGTCTTTTACATGCAACAATTCCCAATCATTGGTTGCCGGTTATTGCCATCGGCAGAAAAGAAAAATGGACTGTCGGGGAAGTAACTCAGGTAACTTTCATTTCGGCTATTGCACATGGTTTGAGCACGGTTATTATTGGATTTGTTCTTGCATTTGTTGGCTCTCAACTGGCAAATAATATTGAATATTTCACACATTTTTTTGCGCCCATAATTTTAATTCTTCTAGGAATCATTTTTATTTATCGCCATCATAATCATCGTCATTTTCATCTCGGTGAAAACATTGAAAAAAAGTATTCCAAAAAGAAAATTATCATCGCGCTCGTGCTTGCAATGTTTCTTTCGCCCTGCATGGAAATTGAAGCTTATTTTTTATTGGCGGGCGGTCAATCGCCATGGCTCATTTGGTTTATTGCCGCTTTGTATTTAATTATTACCACCCTCGGAATGGTGTTGCTGGTAAGGTTCGCTTATCTTGGGATATTGAAACTCAACTGGCATTCTCTGGAACATAATGCCGGAATTATCACAGGAATTACTTTGGTGGCAACAGGAATTTTTGCATTTTTTGTCAATTAAATCTATTTATAAATTTTTATCGAAAGACTGTTACCAACTACATGTACGTTTCTTTGCATTTAATCTTTTACCGCTTAAGTTTGCATCTATTTTATAAAAAATGAAAGTTACCGATCACATTAAAGAATCAAAAGGCACAGCCATTTCTTTTGAAATTCTTCCGCCATTAAAAGGGAAAACGATTGAATCCATTTACAATCATCTTGATCCTCTAATGGAATTTAGCCCCGCATTCATAAATGTCACTTACCATCGAAGCGAGCAGGTTTTTAAAAAGAGAGCTGATGGAACTTTTGAAAAAGTGGAAATCCGTAAGAGGCCAGGAACGGTAGGTATATGCGCAGCAATTATGAATCATTATAAAATAGATGCAGTTCCACATTTGATTTGTGGCGGATTTAATTTGCAGGAAACAGAAAATGCATTAATTGATCTTGCTTTTCTGGGTATTGATAATGTGTTGCTACTTCGCGGTGATGCGGCAAAAAATGAAACTGTTTTCGAACCTGAAAAGCATGGCCATGTTTATGCAATTGATCTATTGAAACAAGCGGTTAATCTCAATAATGGAATTTACCTGGAAGATGATATACGCGATGGAAATAAAACAAAATTTTGCATTGGGGTAGCCGGCTATCCTGAAAAACATTTCGAAGCGCCAAATCTTCAAAGCGATCTGCGGTATTTAAAGATGAAAGTAGAAGCAGGCGCGGATTATATTACTACCCAAATGTTTTTTGACAATAAAAAATATTTTGATTTTGTAAAAAATTGTCGGGAAGTCGGAATTGAGATTCCGATTATTCCTGGCCTAAAACCGATCACTTCAAGAAAACAACTCACTGTTTTGCCCCGCACTTTTCATGTAGATATTCCTACTGAATTAAGTAATGAAATTAATAAATGCAAAACAGATTCAGAAGTAGAAATCGTAGGAACAGAATGGCTGGTGGAACAATCGAAAGAACTTAAAAATGAAGGAGTTCCTGTATTGCATTATTACACTTTGGGGAAACCGGATGTGGTTGCTAAAGTTGTAAAAAGGATTCTCTAAAGGATGTTCTATTGGCAAAAAAAAAGCTGCCAGTTTCTCAACTGACAACCTGTTTTTTAATCAAAGAATTTATTTTCCTCCAATTGGAATTCCTACAGAAATACTAACGGTACGATATTTATTTTTATCGTTTGAACTGTTATTTGTTTGGGTAGAATTGATCTTCGCTAATCCCAATCCATAATTTGCTTTCAGCAATATTTTTCCTAAATCAAAGCCTGCTCCAAGATTGACACCATAATCAAATCTTTTAAGCTTGTCATAGCTAGCATCTTCCTGCTGCGTCGTAGTCGGATTGTCATTATTAAATTCTATATCGTTGGAAGAGTTCGAAACAGTTCCCAAAAATTTCGTTTCTACTTTCGATTTCCCTCCTATTCCCATTGCAATGTATGGCCCGACATTTACAAAAATATTAGACTTGCTTTGAAGAGGCATTCTCACAATTAAATTCACAGGAATTTCCAGATAAAGCGGGTTAAATTTTGATTTTATATAATTATCATCTGTCGAAGAAGTGGTATAAGTATTCGCCTTCGCACCCCTGCCATCTAACAACAAACCCGCTTCCAGCGCAATTGGCTCCGAGGCGTTGGATCGTGCCATAATACCAACATTAAAGGTGGTGAGCACATTATTTTTTTCAGTTGCGCCAGAATTTGAAGTAGAAATATTTGCCAGATTTACACCTCCCTGCAAATAAACTTTCTGTGATTTCGCAGTCGCGAACAGACCTGCACATACAGCAAGAGCTAATAATTTTTTCATTTACTTAGTTTTTAGTGTTTTCGTTTTTAATGAGTTACGATTCAGTTGCATATCTTTTCAAAAAGTCTGCCAACCGCCTGATATGAATAAACCATTTGCATAAATTTTTGCTAAAAGAAAATTTTTTTAAACTAAGATTAAATAAAAAATCAAAATTAAGATGCCCTTTTATAACGATTTAAAAACTTTTTCATTCACTTTCACCGGATATTTTTTCATTAATTCTTCCACCCATTTTTGGTCGAGATAATTTTGATAATCATTAATTACTAATCCCCGTGAATCTTCAAAACTTCTTGGTTCATGACCGGGATACATTTTTAGGATTTTTGAAAACAATGCAGTTCCATCATTTTTGTTTATTACCGGCATCGTAATCAATCCTGAAGTAAAATTAGTTCGGTCTATCACTGGCATTTGACCTAATTCGAATCTACCTGAATCCGCCTGGATTTGTGAGGAGTTTTCACTAACGATTTCACGCCAGCGCTTTCCCTTTTTCAATTGCAAAATGCTGTTATCTGCCACCGATTTATTAGAGCAGGAAAAAATAATTGCCTCAGCACTTACATTCCAAAAGTATTTTTCATGATGTTTTTTGTAAAATTCCTTTAACCCGGAAGTATCCGCTGACGCCTTGTTCCAGACTTTTCGCTGCATTATTTCAAACAGTAAATTGCCCTCTTTAAATTCTTCATTTTGTTTTTTAAAAGCGCTGCTATAATTTTGAAGCCTCGATGCATAATTAGAAATTGCGGATGAGTTAATAAATTCAGTAAATATTTTTTTATAAGATTCATGCATTT
>JBEPVG010000293.1:0-3473 GCA_041691175.1 Chitinophagaceae bacterium | reverse complement strand
TATCAGAAGTACTGTCATAATCTGGCGAGTAAAATTCGCGGATAGCCGTGTAACCAGTTACCACACTATTGTCCAAACCTTTGGCACCTATCGGTTGGTCATCAGCGCCCATGCGGGTATAAATGACAATTGCGCCTCCAGTTCCACTTCCAGCGCCTCCAACAAATCCGGGACGAAACACTTTAATATAAGCAACATTTGCAACAGGTAAAGATGAAATCATATCATAGGTTGTAGCCATTTCATCAAGATATAATGTCGGAACATTTTCTCCGCCACGGTTTCGCATCCACATAAATTTGCCAGTACTGTGATCAAATGATAATCCACCGACTTTTCCCTCTAAATAACTTACGATATCCGTGTAACTTGAAGCCAAAGGATCATTCAATAAATCAAATTTGTTGGCGTTCTCATTTTTAAATAGCCCGGAAGTATATTTATCATTTAATAATTCCACTTTCGATTTTATTTGGGATTTTATTTTTACAGTTGCCAGAACTTTCCCTCTAAAATATTGGATTTGCTTTTCCGCCTCATCATTCAACACAAGATGATAATGATTTCCTGAAGTATCCATTGAATTAAAAAAATGATCAGGCTTTAAATAAAAAGGAACTGCGGGCAATAAATCCGGCATAAATTTTACAGAAATATTTTTGATTCCTTTGGAATTAGAGAGAGAATAAAAAATATGTGCTGTGTCAAAAAGAATTAAAGAAGGATCATTAAAATAGCCGTTCGGATTAATAGGAACTGTAAAAGTTTGAGTAAGGGAATTATTTTGAGTCATCATTAAAATAATATCGCCGGCCTTTTGCAATTGAGCAGGAGTAGCCCCAAATATTTTGCCCGACAAAGAAAGATAAGAAGTGTCTTTCGGAAATTTAATTTGAGGAAATTCTCCCTTCACTACTTTTTGCCAATCGAACCTGCGCCAGCCATGGGTAAGCATTACCAGATCCAAATGACGTGAAATAGAATCGCAGTTATTTAAAAAATAATGCTGGGGATTATTTATCTTCCCTTTTAATTCGCCTGTCAATAAAAGGTGGGAAATAATGTGATCGCTTTGGTTATCATCAATTTTCGCATCGGTTATAGAAACTGATAAGTCTGATTCAATATCGCCGGGAACGAGAATGGAAATCTCATTTTTTTCTCGTTTATTTATCCCTAGTTTTTGTACCGTAATATCCGGTTGAAAAAGATATTCTTCATTATTAATGAAAGTAATTCTCTCTGCAAGTGGATTCCATTGTTCATCAAAAACTGTGATGGTCAAAATACCACTGGGCAAAGATTGAGTGGGAATGGTAGCTTCCAAAGTTCCGCCTTTCAATTGCTCATCGAGATTAAAAATTTTTTGCTGATACATGGTTCCAATAACATGCACTGCCTGGATGGAAGACATCGATTGAGGCGCGGCAGTAACAGAAAAATTTCTTCTGTTTTGTGAAATCGTAACATGCAAAGCAACACCGGTATTTTGAACCGGAGGCAAAAGCGTTGTATGCGACGTCCCTGCTGCATCTTGCCAAAGTGCAGAAAATGTTTCGCCTTCCTGGGGCCTGATGAAAAAAAATCCCATTCCATCATGAATGACATTAAGGCTATCAACCACATGGCCGTTACTACTTTTAATCACCCCTTTTATTTGTAAAGGCCTTCCATATTGATCATTTGCTTTAAAAACGATTTTATTAGTAGCCCCGAAAATCGCATCGCCACCTTCCGGAAAAAAATTCAATCCAGGAATAATTGTTTTTGAAACCGTATTATTTTTTTTATCAGAAATGATTTTTAAATCTTTATTGTACAAAAAAGAAGAATCAAAATTGAGCATCCATTTTGTATAAGCTTTAATATGAATAAAATCGCCGGAATAGTTTTTAGGGATTTCAAATTGCCCAAAAGTTGTCGCATTTTCAACAGCACAAACGCTGTGGGAAAGAATTTCACCATTTTCATTTATCCAATCAACATACAAGGTTTTACTTTCATCATCCGGTAAAATTGTTTTCATCAGATATGCTTTAAACCAGATTGTTTCGCCTGCTGCATAAGAAGATTTATCGTAATGCAGGTACATTTTCTCCTGGCCATAATCCTTCGCGTATTTTGCCAGGTTAGTTTCAATGTTTTGGGCAGTGGCATTTAAAATAGAAAAAAGAAAAGCAGTTCCAAAGATCAGTCGCCTCATTGGAGAATTTTTTAGGTAAGAATAAAGGTAGAAAAACAATTTTTTAAAAGCAATTTCTTCAGAAAGAAAAATGGACGAACAGTAAACAAAGAAATAACCTTGTTTTCCATTTTCTATATTCAATTGGTAACAAGCGAGGAAATCAATAATCAGAACACAAATTCGTATTCGCTTTTTCCGCAGTTTCTATAGCATCAAAAGAAGAAAGAATATCGGCTTTATTTTTTCTTACGCAAACGGTATGTTCGTAATGCGCCGCTGGTTTTCCATCGGCAGTGCGAACCGTCCAGCCGTCTTTATCGTTATAAACATCTTTGCCACCGAGGTTAATCATTGGTTCTATCGCGATCACAAGGCCGTCTTTTAATTTATTTCCTTTGCCTCGTTTTCCATAATTAGGAACATTTGGCTCCTCGTGCAGTTCTTTTCCAAGTCCATGCCCGACCAATTCGCGAACTACGCCATAACCAAATTTTCTTTCAGTATAATCCTGGACTGCAAAAGAAATATCACCAATTCGATTTCCGACAACCGCTTTTTCAATTCCTTTGTAAAGTGCGTCTTTGGTAACACGAAGCAATTGTTTTAGTTCATCAGAAATTTCTCCTAAAGCAAAGGTATAAGCGCTGTCGCCGTGATAGCCCTTTTTCAAAGCTCCGCAATCTATTGAAACAATATCGCCGTCATTCAAAGCATCTTTTGTAGGAAAGCCGTGTACCACCGCGTCATTTACGGAAATACAACAGGCATAAGGAAATCCATGATAATTTAAAAAATTAGGAATAGCGCCATGATCCCTGATGTATTCATCGGCCTTGTCATTTAATTCCATTGTAGAAATTCCGGGTTTTATCAAAGCGGCCACATAAGCAATGCTGTCGTTTACTAAAATACAACTTTGCCTTATTAATTCTACTTCCGCGTTTGATTTATAAGAGATCATCTTTATTAGATTTAAAAACCCCGGCATAAAATGGCCAGGGTTTTAAATATAGTTAGAAAAATATCATTTTAAATTCCTCCTGTAATGCCTGGTGCTGCAGTTCTTCCCTGGATGCGGCCACCACTCATTAGTCCATCATATTGACGCATCAACAACTGTGTTTCAATTTGTTGTAACGTATCTAAAACAACTGCTACCATGATCAGTAAAGAAGTTCCTCCGTAAAAAGTTGCAAACCCTTGAGTAACTCCAAGCAATTGCATGATCCCCGGAAGAATACCAACAATGGCCAGCAAAACTGAACCCGGTAACGTCTGTCTCTTATAC
>JBEPVG010000292.1:0-3473 GCA_041691175.1 Chitinophagaceae bacterium | reverse complement strand
ATTTATGGTATAAGACACAATAGTACAAAATATATTACTATTTATTATTGACTATTTAATGTGATATTTTCAATTGTCGTTATTACAATCCGTTTTACAAACCTCATCAAATAACAAAATTTGTTGTGGCAAACGTTCTTTTAGAATATTAATTGCGGTTTGAATATAGCGGATGATTTCTTTTCGATTTGAAAGAACCAGGTCACTGGATAAAGCCTTTGACCTTTATTTTTCAAAATGTATAAATCGTGAAAATTCCGTTTGTATTGGAAGCATTAAGTACGGTATCAACACTGCTTTTTAGTGCATTGTTTACAAAAATTTTCAGCACTACATTTGCCGAAGTTGAAGTGTTTGCCCATGTAGACGGTAGATAAACTGTAAGCCTGGTAACGTTTGGATTAAGCTTTTCTTTATCAAGCGTAATATTAGAGTTTTGGACAATGATGTGGCTGTGTTTTCTGAAAAGATCGAAGTATTGTCTGCGTTAATAGTTGAAGTAAAGTGATATCGAACTTAAGCTGTATTATTAGCGCTCTTTTTACAAGATGATAGCGCAATAATGATAGCGAAATTATAAAGAATAGTATTTTTCATTTGTAAACTTTTAATAACAATCTTTTACAATTATAAATGCCCCGGAATTTATTTCATCAATTGAAATAGGAAGGCTTTGATAAAGGCTTTTTTTGTATTAAAGATTATCTACAGCAATTTCTTTTAACAGGTCGTCAAGGTCAAGAGCAAGCGTAGCCATTTCTATTGAGCCATCTTTATTGTATTTCCAAAGTTCTTTTGGTTTGTCCCAATATAATTCAACTCCATTTTCATCGGGATCGTTTAAATATATCGCCTCGGAAACCAGGTGATCGCTTGCACCTGTTAATGGATAATGTGCCCTTCGTAAACGATCATAAATTATTGCCAGATCTTTTCTTGTAGGATATACAATTGCTGTGTGATACAGACCTACACTATTAACAAGAGCAGGCGGCAACCCTTTGCTCTGCCAGGTATTTAAACCAATGTGATGATGATAACCTCCTGCCGAAATAAACGCTGCCTGATCGCCATACATGGTTGTCACTTCAAAGCCAAGTAAGTCGCGGTAGAATTCAAGCGAACGTTGAAGGTTTGATACTTTTAAATGCACATGTCCTATTCGCGTTTGCGCGGGGATGATATATTTATTTTCCATAGAGAATTAAACTTTTATTTTCCTGAAAAGATACGTTCATGAATAAGTGATTATTCTAAAATAAACGTTCAGCAAACTATTTACATCATTAATCCTCTATAAAGGTGACTTTATTTTTTATTACTCCAATTAAATTTCATTTTCATTTAAACTTCTTTCTGTTTTAAAAAATCTATTAATTCAGACAAGGGCTTAATGTTCCGCAATGCTAATACAAATTCATTATTCGTTGAACTTCTATAAAAACCAATAAAAAAAACACTTACAGTAATCAAACAAATTATTAATATTCCCATTTTGCTTTACTTTGTCGTTTTCAAAATAAAACAGGTAAAAAAATGCAAACATTGAGTGTTGATATGGATGAAGTAATTACTGATACGGCGAAGAAATTAAAAGATTATTACAGCCGGGATTTTGAATTTCAATTTAATGATGAAGACCTGCATGGAAAGGATTTAAATCAGGTTGTTCCGGAAAAGAATTTTTCCCAATTTCGTGAGTATTTGAATGTACCGGGCTTTTGCGCCGATCTTGAATTGATGCCGGATGCAGACAGGGTGATGAAAAAATTAAATGAGAAATATGAATTGTTTATTGTTTCGGCGGCATTAGAATTTCCTAATTCTTTAATAGATAAATTTAACTGGATTGAAAAAAATCTTCCTTTTATTTCATGGAAACAAATTTGTTTCTGTGGAACAAAAAGCCTGATTCAAACTGATATCATGATTGACGACCGAACGAGGAATTTCAGCCACTTCAAAGGAAGGAAAATTTTATACACCTGTCACCATAATATTCTGGAAAAGGATTACGAAAGAGTAAGTAATTGGAAAGAAATAGAATCTAAACTTTTGTAAAAGTCTTGTCAATATTGATCTTCAAAAGATTATATAACTTATAAAAAATGGGATCTTTATAAATTGGTATCAATTAAAAAAGTTCCAAGGTCAATCACCTGGCCTTCCTTCATGATAAATTCCTGAATGTTTGAAAGATCCAAATTAGACATCACTTTGCTTTTGAAAATTTCTTTTTTATTTCTGTAAACCACAAAATAAAAATCGGGTTTATCGTCCAAATTAACAGGTTGTGAAAAATCGCCTTCTGAAAAAAGAAACTTCGCCAGGCCTTCTTCATCCGGCACACTTTCGCCCAAAAAATCATCATTGAAAATGTCTTTATCATAAAGACGAACAGCATATTCATTCCCCGTTAATGGTTCATCATTTTTGCTGCTGATCAGGCGTATTTTCACCTCGAGATTCATTTCTTTATTCAGGGCTATTGAAGACATACTTAATTTTTTTGAAAAATAAGGATTTTTGTTGAAAATAAATGGTGATTATTGAAAATACAAATCGGGATTATTTGTTCCTTTACTGTATCGGCATTTATTCGTCCAGTTTCAAAACAGCTAAGAATGCTTCCTGTGGCACTTCTACATTTCCAATTTGTTTCATTCTCTTTTTACCTTCCTTTTGTTTTTCCAGCAACTTTCTTTTCCTGCTGATGTCGCCGCCATAACATTTTGCAGTAACATCCTTTCTCATAGCGCTGATGTTTTCCCGCGAAATAATTTTAGCACCAATGGCTGCCTGGATGGCAATTTGAAATTGCTGACGCGGTACAAGATCCTTCAATTTTTCGCAAAGTTTTCTTCCAAATTCCTGAGATCGGACGCGATGAATCAATGAACTTAGAGCATCCACCTTTTCGCCATTTAGTAAAATATCCATTTTCACAATATCACTTTCGCGATAACCAATTGGATGATAATCGAAAGAAGCATAACCGCGCGTTACACTTTTTAAACGATCGTAAAAATCAAAAACAATTTCTGTCAGAGGCATTTCAAAGCTAAGTTCCACACGCGTCGGCGTTAAATATCCCTGGTTGGTAAGATTTCCTCTTTTGCCAATACAAAGGGTCATTATATTTCCAATATATTCCGGCTTGGTAATAATTTGCGCCCGGATAAAAGGCTCTTCAATCTTTTCAATCCTGCTCGGGTCAGGCATTTGAGACGGGTTATTCACTGTAATTTTTTCACCTTTGGTTGTGTAAGCAAAGAAGCTAACATTGGGCACAGTTGTAATAACGGTTTGGTCAAATTCGCGCTCCAATCTTTCCTGGATGATTTCCATGTGAAGCATTCCGAGGAATCCGCAACGAAAGCCAAAACCCAACGCCTGAGAGGTTTCCAGTTCGAATGTCAATGAAGCATCATTGAGTTGTAATTTTTCCATACAATCTCTCAGCTCTTCAAATT
>JBEPVG010000291.1:0-3476 GCA_041691175.1 Chitinophagaceae bacterium | reverse complement strand
CCATTTCCCATAATAAATCAGGTTTTTTAAAGTAAGATCTTTTATTCCTAACCAATTTAAAATGTTCCATTGAAGCAATAACAAAATAAGGCAGACCATTAACAAACCAAATAATATCATCGTTAGTTTGATCGCTTCCAGCCTGGTTTTCAGTCCTTTTATCTTTTCAAAACCGACATAATTTTTATTGAACGAACGCATCAAACCCATTACGGCACCTGATGCAAAAAACAGCGATAAAACAAATGTAAAAGAGAGCATTCCTATTTTAGATCCGTCTATAAAACTATCAACAAATTGTATTAGCCCGGCATTGTATGTTTTGGAAGGAATAATATCATGGATCAATGCATGCAACTGATATTTCACTCCTCTTTTTGAAATAAAAGGAAGATTGGGAATTAAAGTAAAAAGAAACAGACATGACGTGGGAACAGACATGATGAAATTGTACGAAATAGCAGAAGCTTTTTCAGTATAATTCGGCAGATTAAAATCCTTTAGAAAATGCCGCAAAACTGAATACAAATTCATTCCCTGGAATCCTGGCGGAGACCACTTTTTACTTTTTTTTATCAGGAATGTCAGCGGATTGTTTTTTTTATTCAAAACTTTGATCGTTTTTTAAAATCCGTTTTTTAGCTTTTTAAAAAATCTAAAATAATCCTTTTATTTTGATTCGCTTTTTTGTTGTTTCAATTTCATTACACTGTCTAATGCCTGCTGGTAAGCTTTTGCATAAACCTGGTGCTGTTGGTAGCTGGAAGCAAAATCAGAATATCCTGAAAAATCAGAACGAGCTACAAAAAATAAATAATTTGTTTCAGGAGAATCCAAAACAGCATCAATTGTCTTGATTGAAGGAGTACAAATCGGGCCCGGCGGCAATCCGGTATTCTGGTACGTATTATATGGAGATGCGAATTCCAAATGCTTTTCATAAATTCTTTTCAAACCAAAATCTTTTAAAGCAAATTTCACCGTCGGATCTGCCGCAAGTTTCATTCCTTTTTTCAGTCGGTTTACATACACACTTGCAATCTTTCCCTTATCATCCTGCTTGTTGGTTTCTTCTTCAACTATAGAGGCTAATGTATAAACCTGTTTCGGTGTAAGACCCAATCGGGTGGCCTTTTGTCGCCTTTCATCATTCCAGAATTTTTGTTCTTCTGAGTATAATTTTTTGAAAATATTTTTGATAGAAGTGTTCCAGGTATAGGTGTAAGTATTTGGAATCACATCCGTCATTACAGTGATGGTGTCCACATTGAATTGCACAAGAGAATCTTGATTATTTAGAAAATTTATTGTTGTTAAAGAATCTGCTTCGAAATTAGCTGCAATTTTTTTCGCAAGATCTTCTTTCGTCCTCAATTTTGTGATCACCAGATTGACCGGAACTTGTTTTCCTGTTCCCAGCATTTTTATCAGGTGGTACAAACTCATCTCGTTTTCAACTTTATATTTTCCTGCTTTTACTTTACTTGGATAATCAGCATATTGAGCAATTTTATCGAACCAAAATGTGTTTGAGATCATTTTATTTTTGATCAAATTCTCTTTTACATTTTGATAATTACTGCCGGTTTTAATGTATAAAAATTTCTTGTCCGGATTATGAATTACAGGGCCGAAAACATTCCATAAGCCATACGCAAAAATTAAAGCGACAATCAACAAAATAAATAAAAGGACTTTCCGCGTTTTCATAAATCAAAATTCATATTGAAAGTAGATCTTTATTTTTCTTCAAAGGTAAATAATGATAAAAAGCCCTGTCTTTTTAAAGACAGGGCCTCCCATATTTTATAAATTTATTTTGCAGGAGTTGGTGCAGTTACAGGTGCTTGCTGGGTTGATGGCATTGGCACCGTATTGTTTTGTTGGGGTGCCAAAGGTGTCCCGACAGGAGCCTCATTGATCAGGTTTTCATTGGAATTCCTTCCGCCTGCTTTTGGAATGAACAGAGTGGAAGTAAGGCACAAAGCGCCGATGATTGCGGCAAAAAGCCAGGTTCCTTTTTCAAGTACATTGGTGGTTTGTTTTACGCCCATTAACTGGTTGCTAAATCCGCCTAAAGAAGAGGAAAGGCCACCGCCTTTCGGGTTTTGAATAAGCACTATCACACCTAAAATTATTGACGCCAAAATGATAATGATTATGAAAAGAACTAACATATTATATGATTTTTAAACTTTCAATTTTGGCTGCAAAGTAACCGCTTTTGGAGGGATTAATCAAACTTAATTTTTCATACATTTCAACCGCTTTTTCACGCTTGCCCTGCTTCAGCAAAACCTCTGCCATGGCTTCCGTCAGTACATGAGCATTTTGATTGGATGCTTCGGAAGCCGACTGAATAATCTTTTCAATTACTTCATTTTGCTCTGGCAGTTGTCCGGGATGTAATTTTTTCATGCTTTTCAACCAGGCCGTAAAACTTTTTACCTGTTTACCAAGATGGTCATTTGCCAATGCTTCTTCATTTATTTTTATGCCTTGTGATGCAAAATAATCAACGGTATGAAGCGGTTCAAAACTAATTGTATCTTCCTCAGTTAGAGAAACTGAATCAGGTTTAAAAACTCCTTCTTTTTGAATTTCTTCCGGAATTCTTTTATCCAAAACAGATTTATCTGCAACCTGGTTTTCTTCATTTGATGAATCCGGATTTTCATCAATAACATTTTTTTCCTCTTTTGGTGAAAATTCATTTTCTGTTTCTTTGGATGAATCAAGGTTTTCTTCCGATTGAATTTCCGGAGTCAAAAATCCTTCTATGTTTTCTTCATCTACTGATTCAATTTCCGAAGTAGGAATTTGAGTTATTTGTTCGTTTACTAATTCGTCTTCTTTTATTTGTGACTCAGAATTCTCTTTGTTTTCACCATTAACAGCCACATTTTCCGAAATAGGTATTTCAATTATTTGTTCGTTTACTGTTGTCTCCAAAGGTTCTTCAGAAGAAATTTCTTCTTTTCTTTCATCTTTATTTTCAGTTGCAACAATTTCCGGAATTTCATTTAAAGATTCACTTGATGAAATTTCTTTTTCCTTTGATTCAGTTTCAAATTCTTTAAATAACTCTTCTTTTTTTTCTACAACTGGCGATTCTTTTTCGGGATTTGGCATTAAAAAATTTTCCTCTTCCAATTGATTTTTCGGTTCTGATATATCTGGTATTTTATTTTCTTTTTCAGAAAGTGAAGCTGCAAATTCCGTATGGTCTTCAAAATTCTTTTCTTGGGATTTTTCAATTTGTGATAATTGAAACTGAATCCATAAAGGATTGTTTAAATAAACTCCTGTTTTTTTTGCCAGTTCATCAAAAGTGGAAAGATTGTTTTTTTTATTATGGTATAAGAGCAAAAAGCGGGCAACTGAACTCACAGGAAAATCCGCAACCGTTTTTTCAAGAAAGTCAATGTCATTCTGACTTTCAGAATAAAAGAGAGAAGCGTAATTTGTTTCTGTAT
>JBEPVG010000290.1:0-3512 GCA_041691175.1 Chitinophagaceae bacterium | reverse complement strand
GCCCAATACATATCAGATGTAGCGTGGGTAGGCTGTACAGAAGGAATGATATTGTAATCGCCAAAATAATGAAAGTCATCTTTATTCACTACCTGCGCGTGTTCTATGCGCCAACGCTGGTCATTTTTTCCTTTTAAATATTTCGCATAAATTTTCAACATGATTCTGTTCCCTGAATCTCCAATGGCATGTGTACACATCTGAAATCCATGCTCAGCAATGATTTTAGCGCATGAATCAAAATGTTCGGGTGAGCTTAATAAAAATCCACTCCATCCTGGCTTATCAGAATATGGTTGTATTAAACATGCGCCTCTTGAACCCAAAGCGCCATCAGCAAATAATTTGAAAGCGCGTACATTCAACCGGTCTGTTTTTATTTTCCCGTTTTCAAAAAGATAATCATAATCTCTTTTAGAATCGGTAAGCATGACATACATCCGCATTTTTAACTGCTCCTTTTTTTGAAGAGAATCTATCAGCAGCGCCATTGAATAATCAAGTCCGCAATCAGAAACCGTTGTTAATCCTACTGCAAAACAATTTTTTTGTGCATTCAGTAACGCGTCTGAAAGCTTCGTCGTTGTTTGCTTTGGTAATTTTGAATATACCAAACTGGTCGCATTGTCAATTAAAATACCAGTCAATTTTCCATTGATAACTTCTAATTCGCCACCTTCCAATTTATCACCCGCTTTTACGCCAGCTATTTCCAAAGCCTTGTCGTTGGCTATGGCGGCATGGCCATCTATTCTTGATAAAATCACCGGCCTGTCGGGAAATAATTTATTCAATTTTTCATTGTTTGGAAAAGTTTTCATCGTCCAATCATTTTGATCCCAACCATTTCCAACAATCCATCCATCTTTTTGTTGGGCCGCAAAATTTTTCACTTTGTCAAGTACATCATCCCAACTTGTTGTACCAACCAGATCTGCCTGGTTTAATCCAAGTCCGTAATCCAGGAAATGTGAATGTGCATCTATTAATCCGGGAAAAATAAATTTTCCCTTAGCATCTAATTTTTCGTTTGCTTCAAATTCATTTTGAAGATCTTTCGTATTTCCAACGGCTACAATTTTTCCTTTGTTAACCGCGATGGCTTCTGTTTTTGAGAAATTACTGTCAACTGTATAAACGGTTGCATTATAAACCAACAGATCAATTTTTTGTTTTGAATCACAGGAAGATAAAATAGAGATAGACATAATGAGTATAAATAATTTCATGTAATGGTAATTTATTTTTAAGAATAAAAATAAAGGTTTTTGTCTGACATGTTCTCAGATTCAATTTCTATTTGTACTTTTCAAAAATTCTTCACAAAAAGTCAGTTTCAAAAATGAATGCCAAAAGTCTTTTTATATTCTTTACTTTTTTCTTTGCGACAAATCTCTTTGCTCAAATTCCAACGAATGGCCTTGACGTAAAACACTATAATTTTAGCATCACATTAAATGACAGCAATAATGTAATAAAAGGAAATGCAGAAATCACCACATCATTTACAAAAAATGAAAAGGAAATAATTTTTGACCTGGTTAATAAAAACCTCTCTGGAAAAGGAATGACGGTAACTTCCGTTACAAAAGATGGAACGGCTGTAATTTTCTCGCAGGATTCTCAACATATTTTTATTGAGGATGAAGGATTAAAAGGAAAAGAAAATATTTATTCAATCAGTTATGAAGGCATTCCTGCAAATGGATTAATTATCAGCAATACTAAATTTGGAGATCGTTCTTTTTTTGCAGACAACTGGCCAAACCGCGCCCACAACTGGATTCCATGCAATGATCATCCTTCTGATAAAGCAACTGTAGATTTTATTGTTACCGCCCCTGATCATTATCAGGTAGTTTCAAATGGAGAAAAAATTGAAGAAACTAATCTTTCAAATCATTTAAAACTCACGCACTGGAAAGAAAATATTCCATTGCCTACAAAAATTATGGTGATAGGCGTAACCAAGTTTGCCGTAAATAATTTTGCAGATGTTGATTGTATTCCTATATCGAGTTGGGTTTATCCGGAAGATAAAGACAGCGGTTTTAAACAGTATGCCATCGCAAAAAATATTCTGCAATGGTACATACAGGAAATTGGTCCTTATGCTTTTGAAAAACTTGCAAATGTGCAATCAAAAACGATTTTCGGTGGAATGGAAAATGCAGGTTGCATCTTTTATTTTGAAAATTCAGTGAATGATGAAGACCTTGAAAGTTTATTCGCTCACGAAATTGCGCATCAGTGGTTTGGTGATAACGCAACAGAAAAAGACTGGCCACATCTATGGCTCAGCGAAGGATTTGCTACTTATATGACAGATCTTTATTTAGAAAATAAATATGGAAAAGATTCTTTAAATAATTTGTTGAAGAAACAAAGAGACACTGTTTTAAAATTTTATGAAAATCATAAAACACCGGTAGTTGACACTTCTGAAAAAAACAATTTAATGAATTTATTAAATGCCAACAGTTACCAGAAAGGGGCATGGATTCTGCATATGGTGCGAAGAAAAGTGGGTGATAGTTTATTCTGGAAAGGCATTCGCACTTATTACAAAACTTACGCGGGGAGAAACGCCAATACAATTGACCTGGAAAAAATATTTGAAAAAGTAACTCATCAAAATCTGGAAACATTTTTTAATCAATGGCTTTTTACTGCCGGCCAGCCCATGTTGAAAGTAGATTGGAATTATGATCAAACAAAAAAATCTGTTTCCATAAAAATTGAACAAAAACAAAAAGACCTTTTTGAATTTCCTTTGGAGATTGCTATTAAGAATGGTAACAAAACGATTATTAAAACAATTGATATAAAAAATAAAATAACGCAAAAAGAAATTCCGCTGGCGAGGAAACCGACAGCAATAATTTTGGATCCAAATGTGAATTTGTTGTTTGAAGGAAATGTAAAGCAAATGGCTTATTGATAGTAATGCAACAAATAACCCGGATTTGTATTTTCATCCATCCAATTCAATCTTGTTGGTTTTAAATTTTAAATCTTAAACGCCGCCTTTTCATCCAACCTGATATCAGACCAATGACCAACACACCACGATCTATTTGCTGTCTTCAGTCAACTGGGGGTATAATTGAGCTGCGACAACAACCGTCCAGGCAAAATTTCTATAACAAACCGAACGCATCTAACCCTCAACGCTTTGCTTATTTTTGCAGTCATGAAAAAGAAAAATTATTCGTTAGAAAACATACTGACGAATTTAAAAATAGAAGCGTTGAATGAAATGCAGCAGGCGGCTTTGGAAGCAAATAAAAAAGATGAAGACATTATTTTGCTTTCGGCTACCGGTTCGGGAAAAACATTGGCTTTTCTGTTGCCGATACTTGAAAATATTGAATCCGAAAATAAAAATACCCAGGCGTTGATTGTAGTCCCTTCAAGGGAATTAGCGATTCAAATAGAACAGGTTTTTAAAACCATGGGCACCGGCAATAAGATCACGTCTACTTATGGCGGCCATAAGAGAGAAATTGAAG
>JBEPVG010000289.1:0-3523 GCA_041691175.1 Chitinophagaceae bacterium | reverse complement strand
CTCGCCATAATAATTGGACCAGTTATCATCAATCATCAATACTCCTGCGGGCCATCCTTGCTCAAGAACTTTACCGGCATATTTCAGCACATCTTTTTGATTCGGATTGTATTGCAATTCAATCCACAAATTGTACTGAGGAGATTTTATTAATAACGAATCGGGCCACTTGCCTGTTGTCGGCAAAAAGTGAGAAGAAGAATATTGATAAGCATCTGATAAATTATTTCCAGCCGTGCCATATTGAACCGGTTTATTTCCTTGAGAAATAACGTTTAAACTATCTTTTTGAAATGAAAAAAAAAATGGATCATCGCACCAAACCCAACGCCCTTTATTGGAAATCAGCAAAGGCGCACTTTGATTATTAGATTTGTCTCCATAAAGATTGAAAGAAAAAGAGCTGGCTGCATTAAACGGCATCCGATAACCATACTGAACCGTGCCACCCCACCATTGTTCATTTTTCAAAAGCGTAAGATTTACAGAGGAATCAGAAGATTGGGCAAATCCTATAGTGAAAGTCGTAAAGAAACAAAGGCCTAAAAGGAAAAAATATTTTGTCATTTTTTTTATATTGTAATTAATAAAAATCGATTTTCAATGTGATAAAATAAACGATATAATTTTCACTGACTTAAAAAATTAGCTGGAAAAAAGACAGGTTGAATATGCGATTATCCTTCGCAGAATAAACCATTGCTTTTGAGCATTTATACTCTATGAGAAGGAATAATAATCCGCCTTATTTGTCCTTTTACTGTTCAGGGAGCTATCTTAAAAGCCTGTATTCAGGAGATTACTTTTAAATTCTTCGGATCCCATTGAATTATTTTATTTGCAAAATAGCTTTCATTACATAACAGAGCCGGTGCAGCAGCCCGGTAACCAAACAATGCGTCCTCTACTACTTTTCCCTTCGTGCGTATGGCATTGATCCAATTGTAATGATGGTCGAAATGCGCGCCTTTATATCCTTCTTCGGCTGTATAAATCATCGTATCCGGCGGAACCATTGTCTTACGTTGATAAACATATTCTTTTTGAGCTGCTGAATTATTTTTTGTCTGCAATAAAGGGTCTGTAGCATCTACGATATTTCGATTTCTATACAGCGTTACCTTGTCCCATTCTACCGTCATAGATCCTTCGCTACCTACCATTCTAAGATAATTCGTTCCACCGGTGCCATCAACAAAATTTACCCTGAGCGACAGATTAAATGCAGGATGTGCTTCGGTGTCAGGATAATCAAAAGTGCCCAGCATAATATCAGGAACTTCCCTGCCATCTTTCCAGTAACGCAAACCACCGGTGGCCATAATTTTATTAGGTCCAAGAGAATTTGTTATAAAATGCAAACTTGAAAATACATGAACAAACAGATCGCCAGAAACTCCGGTGCCATAATCTCTGTAATTGCGCCAGCGAAAAAATCGAAGCGCATCAAAAGGCCTTTTTGTAGTTATAGAAAGGTACCTATCCCAATCAACAGTAGCAGTAGAAGCATCATCCGGAATATGATATTGCCAGGCTCCTTCCGGAGACATGCGTGCATAAAAAGCTTCTGCATAATTCAATGTGCCTATAGCGCCTTCTTTTAATAACTGTTTGGCCTTTTCATTTCCGAGAGAGCTCATTCCCTGGCTGCCCACCTGGAAAACCACTTTATTTTTATTCTGCGCATCTATTACAGCCGGTGCCTCTGAGATGTCGTGTACCATTGGTTTTTCGCAATACACATGTTTACCTTTATTCATTGCAGCGACTGAAATGTCTTTATGCCAGAAATCCGGCGTACCAATTATTACCGCATCTATGTCTTTTCTTTCTAAGATTTCTTTATAATCGCGTGTTGTGTAAATGTCGCTCCCCCATCGTTTTTTTGCTTCTTCCAACCGACCATCATACAGATCACAAACCGCTACCAATTTCACGCCCGGTACGGTGCGACAGGTTGTGGTATCAGCAGTTCCCATACCTCCGGCACCAATCAATGCAATCTGAACCTGATCATTGGGACTAAACTTTTGCGGTGTTCTTATCAATTTTTCAATATTCCTTTGAGAACCTCCGGCAGTAACTATTGAAGGAATCATAGAAGCGCCGATCACTCCTTTAGTTGCGTTGA
The DNA here is from genome assembly GCA_041691175.1 of Chitinophagaceae bacterium. Lineage (GTDB taxonomy): Bacteria > Bacteroidota > Bacteroidia > Chitinophagales > Chitinophagaceae > Ginsengibacter. Next base: position 1,392 of record JBEPVG010000289.1, on the reverse strand, counting down.
TTATAAAAGAACGCCTTGAATTTTTCTGATCATTTTTTGCCATAATTATTTTTTTATGCTATTAAAAGAAACGAATCCTGGTATTTGAAAAATATTTTTAAAAGGTTGGAAGAAAGTTATTTTCAAAGAATTAAATATAAGGAATATGATCTTAGACAACAACATAAAAAATTAATTTTTTTCATTTTCAATGAATAACGCAATACTTACAAAAAGAATTTTTTAAAGTCTTTTGAGAAAAAATTTGTTTTATTACATTTGATCAGGATGGGGAACAGTAAACAAACAAATATTTACGATTTCTATTTTCACCTAACCAGGCCTAGCAAAATAAAAAACGATTTAAAATCAAATAATAATGCAATTATATTTTCACGTAGGCCTTACCGGATAAAAAAATAAAAAAGTTGGTTCGATTTTATTTGATGAGGTTTTTTATTTAGAAAAATGAGATTCAAAAATCTGAAAAATTATAAGAATTTTCAAATCTAATTATCTGGTTTAAATTCAACTTCATTTGAATACCAGTTAACACCTTCTTCTTTATGTACCGGCATCACAGAAAACATACATCTTCTTTGCCAGGGATCCAGTTCTTCAGACATGATCAAAGGAGTTTTTACTAAAATAGTATTCCATCCTTTGTGAACCGTCACCTTAGCCGGGGTGCGATAATAGTAATCTTCATCCTCCAACGGAATTTCAAGATGCCCTCTCAATTTCTGGCCAGGGTTTTTCCATTGAGGGGGTGAAATTATTTCCTGGTTAATCCATGCCATACTTTTATTATAATCCCACTCACCCGCCGGTGGCGTATTTCCCGACAAAGTCCGGAGAAGGTTTTTAAATCCTATCCATAATGAAATCGTGGTATCTGTATCAGCCCAAAACCTGGTAAAGCCATACCACGTAGTATTTCTTTGTGGCGATGGAAGCCACGAATTATAATGTTCGCCGTTATGGTACCATAACCATATTGTTCCTCCGGTCGCTTTTATATCAGCGGTAGAATCTTCTAAATGAATGCTTGTCATTTCGGGCCAGAATGATGCCGTGGAATCTCCATGGTTTTGAAAAGGTCCAAAAAGTTTCCATTTAATGTTTTGTTGTTTTACATAAGGAAAAGAAAATTGGGTAAAATATTCTCTCTTATGAACCAACAATCTATTTTCAAATTCAATAAAGTCTTTTGCTCTTTGTGAAGTATCGGGGCCAATATCCAACAAGAGCTCCGGGTATCCACCTCCTCTCCAACTTCGTTCACCAAAAGCAATCATATCCGGATATACGGCATTCATAGTAATATAATCTGTTTCTCTCTTTATTTTACGGTCACCCCATAAACAAATCTCCCCACCCAGCAGTTTTGAATCACCCTGAGCCTTACCACCC
>JBEPVG010000288.1:0-3527 GCA_041691175.1 Chitinophagaceae bacterium | reverse complement strand
CATCTGCAATGATGCAAAAGAGATGTCAGTTTTCGAAGACTTTTTCGACTTCTTATTCTATCAAACGATCCACCAAAATCAGGCTCCTTTTTCATCAGGCTTTTTGAGCCTTAATTCCACTTCTTTTTTTGAAAGATCGCGTTCTTTTATGGAGCAACATAATAGTATTCGCTTATATCTCGACCGCGATAAGACCGGACAAAATTGCACCCAAAAAGCAATCGAATCTTTTAAGAAAGTATTAATGAAAGCAATCTTTATAAAGGCTATAATGATTGTAATGAATGTACGCAGCATATCGGCAAATCACAGAATAAGGGTTTAAGGCAACCATTGGAATAATAGAATTTACCTATAGGAATAATTTCTAACGAAGAATTCGCGAAAGAAGCAGTAAGAACTTTTCAAAGGCCGTTTAATTCCCGTCACGGAGAATGGTAAAATGTACGTTTGTCGGACAAACGGTTTTTCCCTTTCGCTCCGGAGTCGCTTCGGGTGAAAGTTTTAAAGTGAAAAAGAAATGAAGATGAGTGAAAAAAGTAAACTGATCAGGAAGGTAACTGTGAGGTTCAAACCAGAAGAATACAGTAAGGTAAATGCTCCTTTCCGAAAAATCACCAAGCGAAAGATAAGTGAATATATCCGTTATATCCTTCTGGAAAAGCCGGTAACAGTATATACCCGCAGCCAATCCATCGATGACTTAATGGCGGAGTTAATTCTGCTCAAAAATGAATTATCGGCAAGCGGAAACAACTTCAACCAGGCGGTAAAAAGGTTGCATACACTGGATTACAAACAGGAATTAAAATCATGGCTTTTACTGAACGAAAAACACAAAGAAAATTTCTTTAAAAAGGTGTTTAAAATCAATCAAAAAATTACTCAATTATCCGGTTCATGGTTGCAAGAATAAATACAGGAAAAAGTATCAGGAAAGCGCTCAATTACGGTCTGAAAAAATGATAGAACGAAGAGGTTAAATTACTCAGCATTTATAATGTCATTAAAGAGATAAAACAGATGATTTTTTATGGGACGTTTCATTCCTTTAAAAAGCTTACGTTTCTTAATAAAAAAAATCGCGTGAATACCCTGCATTTTTCCTGAATTTTATTCCTCCTAAAGAGGCGGCAAAATGAAAAAATTATGGACTTATAAGTTCCATACAAAAAATGCGATCCAATCAGATCCGAAGTTTCCGCAGAGCAATTGAAATTAAATTTGGATTGGCAAAGCGGAAACAAAAAAGCTTCGCGATGCATTGAAAATAATTCCTCTTAATCCAGGAAAGTTGAACCAGTGAAGGCGTTGTTAGAAGGCTGCCGTATCTAATTTATTTGGCACTTTTATTCTTCGTTAGACATAGTGCGCAACCTTTCTGCTTTTACGGCTAATGAAAAGGAAAGTTTCCACGGTGTCAAAATTTTAGCACCTGGTTCGCACTATCCGATTTGCAGAAAGTTAATCCTTCACTGATAATGATTTAAGGAGGTTGAAAATTATCACTAACTGTGTACTTAACCGAATGTAAAAATAAACGAAAAAGACAGAAAAGTTTAACCATTTTGAACTTATAGTTATTATTGTTCTCCATCTATATTTTTATTACTCTTCGTACCATGCGTTTGAGTACAGTTGCTGCATCAAATTTTTATCTTACTTAATAGTAAAACTTTCTCCCAAAAAGATGATTGGAATGCGGCCCTCGATATATCGCAATCCTGATTATAACGGCACTCATCCTCGTCGTATTTAGATGAGGATGTTTTACACAACTCTAAATAAATTTGTGGATTGAGTTCGAGATAATTGTTTGTCAACAAGAATCTAAAAGACACAGGGATAAATGAAATCAATTTTGGCACGGTCAATTGCAGTAATCTTCTTGTTGAATACAAGATAAAAACGGATAGGGAATGAATTGGTAAACATTAAAATAATTGATTAAATAATGTAATTTTTTTCACAAGCAATAGAATTATCCAGTGCAATGGTTTCATTAAAACTAAATGGAATTTAGATGTGAGTCGTATAAATTAATATTAAAGGAGGAGACAAAGTATGATGAAGTACGATGACAAAGCAGTAATGAAGGCAATAGCAATATGCTACAAGCCATATTTAAAGCCTGAAGAAGCAATGATTTATTGTAACCTTGGTAGAACCCAGCTCACAAAAAAATGTGAAGAATACGGGGTATTTAAAAACAATAATGGTTATTATAAAAAGGAAGATCTCGATCTTATTTTATCAGGAAGTCCAACAAAGCATGAAGAAAAAGTAAAGAAGCTTCGACTATAAAAAAGGGAGTTTTTTTATTGCTTCTACAGCGCTATTTTGAAGATAGCGTTTATAAGTTTGTTGCACATATTTCATTGATGTATGGCCAAGCATGCCGGCTACTGTGGCAAGATCAATTCCCTTTTGCTGTAGTAACACCGAAAAACTATGACGGGCGCAATGCCAGGTAATATGTTTATTAAGACCGGCATCTGTGCACCACTTACCTAAAGACTTATTGGCACCATCCTGGGTGGGTAGATAAAAAATTAAGCCAACCTTTCTGTCCCCAAGAATCTTTAAAGCCAGGGGATGTAGTGGAACTTCCAGATGAACGCCTGTTTCCTTTTGTTCAAGTACTACTGAATGGTCTTTTACGTTTTCCCATTTTAGTGGCTTTACATCAGCCCATCTGAGGCCCGTGTATAATGAAAAAACAAATGCTTTTTTTACTTCATGGTTGGTACAAGGAGCAGCCATCAATTTCTGATAATCTTCTTCGGCAAGGATATCCTTAATTATTTTATTCTTATTTGTTTTGGCAACGATATTCTCTGCAGGACTATCTTTAAGATATCCCTCCTTTTTTGCACCTCTTAAAACCCTTTTAAACCGAAGGAAATAATTTGCCGGTGTCTCGCCATTATAATTTTTGAGGAGGTAATCTCTAAATCTTTCACAGAGGTCTTCGCTGATCTCGGCAGGTGAAATAAATCCCTTAACAATAAATTTCTTAAACGCATTAAGACTACCTTCTAAATGCCGGTTCCTGGTTGCAGGATTTTGACGAATGTACTCATTATAAAAATCGAAGAAATTGATCTTGATCTTATGCCGTGGGATATAACCACTGTTGACAGCCTGACTATCTAAAATCATTTGAGATCTTTTCGTTTCTAAAATAGCGAGAGATTCTTTATTATGGTCTTTTTGAATTTTATCCTTCGGAAACTGATAGGTGAAAATACCTGTTGAAATACGCTGGTTTGTTTGCCGACCCCAATCAAGGGAATACCAGATTTTACTTCTATCTGTTGAAATCCGCTTTTTGATTTTGATACTCATAGACGCATTTTTGCGAGATTAAAAGGGTGTACGACAAATTTCCGTTTTATTTAAAATACCTATATATTTGTGCGAAAGTATTACTATGGCGCGGCAAAAAGCAGCAATCAATTTATCTGGCGAAGAAGTAAAACAACTGGGCAAAGAATTATTTGAATTGCGATTTAACCATTGGGTAG
>JBEPVG010000287.1:0-3529 GCA_041691175.1 Chitinophagaceae bacterium | reverse complement strand
GACATAAATCTTTAAAATTCAATTCACATTTGTGAATAAGTTTTATTGCCAATAATTGCATTCCCATTTCTTTTTATAATACTTTAGTTGAGGAAAGTTATTCGTTCATTTATCATTACCATTTTAATGAATTATCCTGAAACTTCTTTACCTCATTTAACCAAAATTTCTCACCACGGTTTCTGCACGCTTTATCAAAATAAAACTACCGGTGAGAAATCTCTACATGCCGCAGTGCCGGTAAAATCAGAAACTATTTTTGCAACTTTTGAAGCAGCCACCATTTTAAAATATCCAAATAAATTTACCGTTCAGGTGAATGAACATTCTCATATTATTTTAAGTCCTGAAGTTTTACAATTCACCAATCATTCATGTAATCCAAATGTTTTTTTTAATACAACCACTTTTGAAATTATGGCGCTTCGGGATATTGCAAAAGGCGATGAATTTACATTTTTTTACCCCTCAACGGAATGGTTGATGGATGAGCCATTTAATTGCTTTTGTGGAGCAGAGAATTGTATTCATAAAATCCAGGGCGCCTCTTTTCTTACCGCTGAAAGCACTGCCAGATATAGATTTACAGATTTTATTTTAGAAAAATTAACCGGTACTCATCTTCAAATAGTGTAATCTTTTTTAACACGGATACTAAAAATTATGAAACAACTTCCGAATGATATTTTTGTTTGGGTATTGGCTCCTTATGTGAAAACTAATAATGAGAATCTCGATTATTATTATGACTATACACAAAGTATTGAAGAATATTCGAGGGCATTTAAAGAGTTAAATATTGAATGGAAATGGCAGGAAATAACCAACCAGAATTATAAGTGGATCATTGATACGATTGCCGAAGAATCAGCAACTGAAAATATTGTTGTGATCAACCTTTGTGACGGCGACGAAATTAATAATGCACCCGGGGTGAAAGTGATAAATTATCTTAAGAAAAGTGGTTTATATTTTACGGGAGCAGATGAATATTTTTATAAAATCACCACTTCTAAAATAAAAATGAAAGAAGTTTTTGATTTAAAAAATGTTCCCACAGCACCATGGAAAATTATTAACGATAAAAATATAAATGATACAGATCTTTTTGAAGAATTGGGAAATCCGGTGATTGTAAAACCTGCAATTTCCGGAGGAAGCCTGGGCGTCGGAATTCATTCTGTTGTAAAAAATAACAATGAACTTAAAACTCAATTTGAAAAATTACGGGAAGGATATCACGGCTGGAATTTAGTAGATGGCGGCGTGATTGCAGAGCAGTTTATTGACGGACCTGAATTTACTACGCTCATTGTTGGCAATAGCTTCCATCCACGAAATTGTAAAATTTATTTGCCAGTAGAACGGGTTTTTAATCAATCCCTTCCTGCGCACGAAAAATTCCTTTCTTTTGACCGTCTCTGGGAAATGTATGAAGAAGAATCGCCCATTATTAATGAGGAGGATTTTTATAATTATCAAACCCCTGAAAATTCATTTTTACAAAATATTTGTCAGTTAAGTTTTGAGGCATACAGAGCAGTAAGAGGAAAAGGATATTGCAGGGTAGATTTAAGAATGGACCGCAAAACGCACCAATTATTTGTACTGGAAGTAAATGCGCAGTGCGGATTATCAGAAGATGAAAATTTCACTTCTATAGGCGCGATCCTGCGGCTTTCGGGAAATTCATTTGCATCATTAATCTTAGAAATAATCACAGATACACTTGCACAAAAATCAATTCAAAAAAGTAATTTAGCAACTCAATTGCAACTTATTTAATTTCAATTTTAAAATATTTATCCGTTCCTCTATGAAAAAAGTTTGCGTTTTGCAAGCAGATTATTCCACTTCAAACGTGGATTATAAAAATTATGATCCACCAAGATGCTTGTCTGCCTTGCTTCCTGGCTGTACCGTTGATCATGTATCGCTGAATAAACTGACCACTTATCAGCAATTAAAAGATCTTAAAAAAGATAATTATGATGTGTTTGTGAATCTTTGTGAAGGTTATCTTGATTGGTCAGTTCCGTCTATTGATGTAATTCATTCTCTTGAATTATTAAACCTGCCATATACTGGTCCCAATGGGATTATTTATGATCCGCCAAAAGAATTAATGAAATATGTAGCATTTTGTTGCGGCTTAAAAACGCCTCCATATAAAATTATTTCTAAAGAAAATCTTTGTGAGGGTAGCATAACAAATTTAAATTTTCCACTTTTTCTAAAACCCGCCAAAGCCGGCGACAGCCTGGGAATAGATCAAAATTCTTTGGTAAATAATATAGATGAGTTTTTAACCCAAAGTAGAATTTTATTAAAAGAATATGACGAGATTTTGACTGAAGAATATATTGATGGACGTGAATTTACAGTGCTGGTTGCCGCGAATGCCGGAAAAGAAGATTATTGTACAGTTTATAACCCTTTGGAATTCGTTTTTCCTAAAGGGAATAAATTTAAGACCTATTCGCTTAAAACTTCAGAATTGCACGAGGAATGTAACATTCCATGCACAGATGATAGACTTCAACAAGAATTGAAAGCCGCTGCCAGGAAGATATTCAAGGAATTTAATGGAGTTGGATATGCCCGATTGGATTTCAGGATAAATAATAAAAATGAAATCTTTTTCTTAGAAATAAATTTTACATGTTCCGTATTTTATGAAAATGGATATGAAGGATCTGCAGATTATATTTTAATCAATGAACCAGGTGGGAAAAAGGAATTTTTAATCCACATTATTGAAGAAGGAATCTACAGGCATCAACAAAAACAGAAAAAATATTTTTTAAAAGGAAATTCAATTTCCGGCTATGGAATTCATGCAAATAAAGATCTTAAAAACGGTGAAATAATTTTTAACCATGAAGGGAAATCGCATCGTTTAATTTCAAAAAAATTTGTAAATGAAAATTGGAGTGAGGATGAAAAAATTAATTTTAGAAGATACGCATGGCCTGTAAGCCCGGATATATATGTACTTTGGGATGAAAATCCGATGGAATGGGCTCCGCAAAATCATTCCTGTGATGCAAATACCCGTTATGAAGACCTGAATGTTGTTGCCTCTAAAAATATAAAAAGAGGTGAAGAGCTGACGCTGAATTACACCGCATTTTTAAATAATGAAATGGAATCTTTTGTTTGTAATTGTGGTGCTGAAAATTGCCAAAAAATTATAGGCAGACCATTAGAAAAATCTTCAACCATTCTAAATTCACTTTAAAATTATAAAATTATGTGGTGGATCTTTGCGTTGCTTTCTGCGCTTTTTGCTGCACTTACTGCAATCTTTGCGAAAATTGGAATCCGGGGAGTTGACACCGATTTGGCAACGGCAATCAGAACTGTCGTGATATTAATACTTGCGTGGGGAATTGCATTTTTCAGAGGTGGCGCAGCAACTATAATGACTTTAACCAAACAAAATATTATTTTCCTTTGTCTTTCAGGAGTTGCAACCGGACTGTCATGGATATTTTATTTTAAAGCACTTCAATTAGGAAAAGTATCC
>JBEPVG010000286.1:0-3554 GCA_041691175.1 Chitinophagaceae bacterium | reverse complement strand
GATCCAAGGTTATCGCGTTAATCCTCCTTCGGAAATTGCAGGAAGTAAAGTGGTTGAATTTTTAGATTATGAGTTGCAGTTAAATAAAAATCTATCAACCGGGGAAAGTAAAAAAATCGCTTTGCCAAAAAGTAATGTTTTGCAATTCATTACTGAAGATGGTAGTAAGATTTCTGCAAGACCAAGCGGTACGGAACCAAAAATAAAATTTTATTTCAGTATAAATATGCCCCTGAGAAGTGTTGATGATTTTGATAAAACCAAGGATCTGCTTGATGAAAAAATAGATCTTATTATTTCGTCATTAAATTTGAAATAATTCGGTTGTTGTAGTTAACTTCTAAACAAAACTTCCAAAAATTATTTGATGAAAATAAATCAAAGATTCCTGTTTTTGCTTATTGCATTTTGCTTTCAAACAATTGCCAATGCTGCATCTGTAGATACAATTAATATTTATAGCAATGCAATGCATAAGCGTATTAAATGTGTGATCATCGTTCCTGATTCTTATAAAGATGGAAATCGTTTTCCGGTGGTTTACCTTTTACATGGATACAGTGGTGATTATTCTGATTGGATAAAAAAAGTACCCTCAATAAAGAATTATGCTGATGAATTTCAATTGATTATTGTTTGTCCCGACGCGCATTATAACAGTTGGTATTTTGATAGCCCGGTCGATAGCAGCATCAAATACGAAACTTACATTTCAACGGAAGTGCCACACTTTATTGATTCGGCTTATCATACAATTGCTGAAAAAAACTCACGGGCAATTGCCGGATTAAGCATGGGTGGACAAGGTGCTTTATCTATCGCGTTGAAACATCCGAATTTTTTCGGCGCAGCCGGAAGCATGAGCGGCGTACAGGATCTTTCTCCCTGGAAAAATATATATGAGCTTACAGACGTTTTGGGCGATACACTTCGCAATGAAAATTTTTCAAAAAATTCTGTTGTCAATATGGTGAAACAAATTTCGTCACCGGTTCCTGCAATTATTTTCGATTGCGGCATTAGCGATCCGTTTATTGAAACAAACCGGCGACTGAATTCAGAATTATTGGAATTAAAAATTCCTCATGATTATATTGAAAGAAGCGGTAATCACAGCTGGGAATATTGGAGCAATTCCATTGGATACCAACTCATGTTTTTTCATAAATATTTTAAGGGTTTAGAATAGAAAAAGAACGCTAATTATCCAGGTTAAAATAATTGAAAATGAACCGGATTTTCAATTTTTTTAGGTGATTTTCTTAAACATTTTAAAAAATATATTTTATAAAGCACTGATTAATATATTTTTAGATCAATCTCAGTTTTTGGCAATGTTTTTGCAATATTACCAGTACAAATTAAATTAAAACTACCAATTTTATTTAAATCCAATAGCCTGATAAAAACATCCAATTTTTATGATTTATTAAGGTTCGATTCCGATTTTTGAGAGACTATTAGTATTAAGTTATTATTGAAGAACCTAAGAACTTGGGCAACATTAAAATGTTGCCCTTTTTTTTATGCTGTTTATTTATGTTTATAGTAAACAAACAAATAATGCTAATATTAATTTTATAAAATGTAGCAGGAAAGAGATTAAAATGCAACCTTGGGAATAGACGCAATCAGTTTTTGGGTGTATTCTTTTTGGGGGTAAAAATAAATTTCATTCGCCGTTCCGCTCTCCTCTATTTTTCCTTTATTCATCACCATAATCCGGTTGCTAATATAATGAACCACCCCTAGATCGTGTGAAATAAATATACAGGTGAATCCAAATTCCGCTTTCAAATCATTTAATAAATTAAGCACCTGAGCCTGAACGCTTACATCCAGCGCTGATACACTTTCATCGCAAATAATAAAATCAGGATTTAATCCGAGTGCCCGTGCAATGCAAATCCTCTGACGCTGCCCGCCACTAAATTCATGAGGATACCGGTTAAAATATTCCGGTTTGAGATCTACTTTTTCCAATAAATGAATGATCTTTTCTTTTCGTTGTTTGTCAGTATCAAAAATGTAATGAATTTTCATGGGCTCATTAATCGCATCGCCAATGGTTAGTCGCGGATTTAAAGAACCGTAGGGATCCTGAAAAATGATTTGAATATCCTTCCTCATCTTTCTCAATTGTTCATCTGGGATATCAGCGATATTTTTCCCGTTAAAAAAGATGTTTCCTGAAGTTGGCTGTATTAATCGGATCAAAGCGCGCCCTAACGTGGTTTTGCCGCAACCGCTTTCCCCAACCAATCCGAGAGTTTCGCCTTTATCAACAATAAAACTTACATCGTCAACTGCTTTGAATTCTTTCAATATTTTGCCAAAAAAGTTCTTCTTAACCGGAAAATACACTTTCAGATTTTCTACTTTTAAAAGCTGATCGCCTATAACTAATTGCTTATTGCTACATGTTGATACCTCATGTCTCACACCTGAATTCTCTCCCAGAAAATCGCTGATAACCGGCAATCGTTTCCCTTTGGAAGAAGCATCCGGTCTGCAACTCAACAAAGCTTTTGTGTATGGATGTTGTGGATTTAAGAATATATCTTTTATAGTTCCGCATTCCACCACTTCTCCTTTGTACATCACGATTACTTTATCTGCAATTTCTGAAACAAGGCCCAAATCGTGAGTGATATAAATTACACTCATCTGCTGTTCTACCTGCAATTCTTTGATGAGTTGTAAAATTGTTTTTTGAACGGTGACATCAAGTGCAGTCGTAGGTTCATCGGCGATCAGCAAATCAGGATGACAACTTATTGCCATCGCAATCATCACTCTTTGCTTTTGTCCGCCACTTATTTCATGAGGAAAACGGTGAAGCATAGCCGCCGGATCAGGTAATTTTACCTGTCGAAATAATTCGACTGTTTTTTCTTCAGCTGATTTTTGTGAAACTGTCTGATGAATGCGCATCGCTTCAACTACTTGTTCACCGCAGGTTTTTACGGGATTTAATGAAGTCATGGGTTCCTGGAAAATCATGGAAATCTTATTCCCTCTTATTTTTTGCAACTGTTTATCTCCAAGTTTCAAAAGATCAACTGTGTTCATTCCATCATCTGAAAAAAGAATTTCACCACTTTTATATCTTGCCGGAGGAGAAGGTAGTAATTGCAAAACAGATAAAGAAGTCACCGTTTTTCCGGAACCCGATTCGCCCACAATAGCAACTGTTTCTCCACGATCAATTTCAAAAGAAATATTTTTTACCGCAGAAGTTGTTTCTGAATCTGTAACAAAATCCACACTGAAATCCTTTATCTGTAGAAGAGGAAATGACATGATTGATAATGTATTGATATAGGTAATGAGAAAATGGAAATCTTAATTATTTGTTGGTTTACTACTATTTAATACCATTGCTTCTAAAATTGCAAATGCCTTACCGTCAATCCATTATTGATCAATTGTTTCAAAGATTCGATTCCGATTTTTAAATGCATTTCAACGAATTGGGCAGTAACACTTTCATCACTTTCAATCGTTTTCACTCTTTCCGGAATCATCGGCGAATCACTCACGAGCAACAAGGC
>JBEPVG010000285.1:0-3561 GCA_041691175.1 Chitinophagaceae bacterium | reverse complement strand
AATGTATAGATCCGTCCCAAGTGCCCAAAAAGGAATTACGTTACGGTGAAAATCCACATCAGAGAGGATTTTTTCTGGGAAACATCGAGGAAATTTTTGAACAACTTCATGGCAAAGAACTTTCTTATAACAACCTGGTAGATGTAGATGCGGCTTTGCAATTGATGCAAGAATTTAAAGACTCAAATGATACCACTTTTGCCATCATAAAACATACGAATGTTTGCGGCATTGCTCAAAGAGAAAATGTATCAGAAGCCTTTGCTGATGCACTTTCCGGTGATCCGGAAAGTGCTTTTGGAGGTGTTTTAATTTCAAATAAGCCTGTAGATAAAGCGACCGCCGATTTATTAAAAGATCTCTTTTTTGAAGTGCTCATTGCGCCGGATTTTAATGAAGATTCGATTCCCCTTTTGCAAATAAAAAAGAATCGGATTATTTTAAAATTGAAAGAATTTCCAAATCAGGAACAAAAATCAAAAGCATTATTAAATGGAATTTTGATCCAGGATCCTGATGAAGGAAATTTTACACAATGGAAAGAAGAAGGTGGAAGAAATACTACTGAAATAGAAAAAGAAGATTTGATTTTTGCAAATGTCGTTTGCAAGCATTTAAAAAGTAACGCAATTGCAATTGTAAAAAATAAACAGCTCCTCGGAAAAGGTGCCGGGCAAACTTCAAGAGTTGATGCATTAAAACATGCAATTGAAAAAGCGAATCAATTTGAATTTGATTTAAAAAATGCAGTTGTTGCCAGCGATGCATTTTTCCCTTTTGATGATTGTGTAAAAATCGCGCATAATGCCGGTATCACTGCGTTTATACAGCCTGGAGGTTCTATTAGAGATAAAGATTCAATTGGATACTGTAAAGATAATAATCTGGTAATGGTAATTACAGGATTGAGGCATTTCAGGCATTAAGTTCTTTATTCGAAAATAGGAATATGAAATGTTTGTTTGTTTACTGTTCATACTTAAAATCATTTCTGAAGTATGAAAGGTTGATATAGTTTGAATAAACTTTTGGGAATATTTTCTATAAAATAAGAATCTGGTTTATTTGTTTATTTACTGGATGAATCACTTCAAATTCTGGTGTTCTTTCCACATCTCATTAAATGTTTTTTTGCTAAACTCAAGCGGAGTATGATGTTTATTCCAATCTTTAAATAACCTATTTACCACTTTGGTTTTCAAGCCGCCATTTCCTTTATTCATCATTCCTCTTTTTAGAGAAGCAAATTTCCAGATTTTCCAGGCCATCTTTTCGGAAAAAGTTGTGTATCCTTCTTCCACACTATCATGTCGGTTTACTAATAATAATTCATGCAGATTTATTTTTACCGGACAAACTTCTGTACAGGCGCCGCATAATGAAGAAGCGTAACTCAAATGTTTATATTCTTCCAATCCAGAAAGATTTGGTGTAATTACACTTCCAATCGGACCGCTGTAAGTTGTACCATAAGTATGTCCGCCAATATTTTTATAGACAGGACAAACATTCAAGCAGGCGCCACAACGAATGCAATAAAGGCTTTCACGTTGAACAGGATTTGCTAAAATATTTGTACGATTGTTGTCTAATAAAATTACATACATTTCTTCAGGTCCGTCAGATTCTCCAGGCTGTCGAGGGCCAGAAATAATGCTGCTATAAACGGTAACCTTTTGCCCGGTTCCGTAAGTTGACAACAATGGCCAAAGCAAAGCCAGGTCAGTAATTGAAGGAATCATTTTTTCTATACCGGCAATTACAATATGCGTTTTGGGCCATGCAGATGTCAACCTTCCATTGCCTTCATTTTCTGTAATGGCAATACCACCGGTATCGCTGATAATGAAATTAGCGCCGGTAATTCCTATTTGCGCCTCAACATATTTTACTCTTAATTTTTCTCTTGCAACCAATGTCAATTCCTGGGGAGAAAGTTTGGAGGAGGTTCCTAATTTTTCAGAAAAAAGTTTGGCAACATCCTCTTTGCTTTTGTGCATCGCAGGTGTTACGATATGATAAGGTGGCTCGCCATCCAGTTGCTGAATGTATTCTCCCAAATCCGTCTCAATACTTTCAATATTATTTTCTTCCAGGAAATGGTTTAGGTGAATTTCTTCCGTTACCATGCTCTTGCTTTTCACAATTGTCTTGCAACCCTTTTCTTCACAAATTTTCAAAATTTCATCGAGTGCTTCCTGTGAATTTTCTGCCCAGATAACTTTTCCACCACGGCTTGTAAAGTGCATTTCAAATTCTTCAAGATACTCTTGCAGATTTTCTAACGCACGCCATTTTATATTTTTCGCTCTTTCTTTTACGAGGTTAATATCTGCAAACTGTTGCTTAGCCAGCGGTACAGCAGAATTATATTTACCAATATTGAAATTTATTTTTTGCCGGTGCTCCAAATCGGAACTTTTAATAGTTGCTTTTGCTTTGAAGGTTGCTTCGTTTTCTGTCATGATTAATTAGGTTCGTGTTCTAAGCTTACTATACTGATAAACAGAGAAATTATTATCTTTTAATGAGTGTTTAAGAAATTATTTTGGGTTACAGTTAATTTTTTTTCTGCTACTTCAAAACTCCTAATTCCTTCCCAACTTTTACAAATGCAGCAATGGCTTTATCCAAATGTTTCTGTTCATGCGCGGCGCTTAATTGCACCCGAATTCTTGCCTGCCCTTTTGCAACAACAGGAAAGAAAAAGCCAATAGCGTAAATTCCTTCTTCTAATAATTTTGCTGCAAAATCCTGGGCCAATACAGCATCGTACAGCATAATCGGAACAATTGGATGATGACCCGCCTTTATATCAAAACCAGCTTCCGTCATTTTTTTGCGAAAATATTTTGTGTTGCTTTCTAGTTTATCCCTTAAATCTGTCGTTTCGTTGAGCATATCAAAAACTGCAATCGAAGCGCCAACTATTGCCGGAGCAACCGTATTGCTGAATAAGTATGGGCGGCTTCTTTGACGAAGCATTTCTATGATTTCTTTTTTGCCTGAAGTAAATCCGCCGTTTGCACCGCCTAGTGCTTTCCCCAATGTTCCGGTGATAATATCAATCTTTCCCATCACATTGCAATATTCAGGTGTGCCCCTTCCGGTCTTTCCGATAAATCCTGTAGAATGGGAATCATCAACCATTATTGCCGCATCATATTTTTCGGCCAGTTCAACAATTTTATCCAGTTGCGCAATCGTGCCATCCATGCTGAAAGAGCCATCAGTAACGATTATACGGCTTCTTACATCTTTCGCTTCTTTTAATTTATTTTCCAAATCTTCCATGTTACTATGTTCGTATCGGAAACGTTGCGCTTTACATAACCGAACACCATCTATAATACTTGCATGGTTTAACGCGTCAGAAATAATCGCATCATTTTCTCCAAGTAACGGTTCGAAAACTCCACCATTTGCATCAAAACAAGCTGCGTATAAAATGGTATCTTCTGTTCCTAAAAATTTAGAAATTTTTTGTTCCAGTTCTTTATGAATATCCTGCGTTCCGCAAATAAACCGTACGCTGCTTAATCCATAGCCTCGTTCATCAAC
>JBEPVG010000284.1:0-3564 GCA_041691175.1 Chitinophagaceae bacterium | reverse complement strand
TTTTATTGTAGCAGTAAGAAAGATTCATGTATAATTCTCCGCCGTACAAACTATCCGGAAAACGTTTTAACGACTGCTGGTATGATTCAATAGCGGCATAATAATCTTCCAACAGATTCTGATAATGTTTCCCGAGTTGAAATAATGAACGCGCTATTTTTGAATTGGAAGTATCCATAGCAGATTTTGCAATCGGAACATTTGCCAGCAACCCTGCTTCCGAAATGTCCTGCTGGTAAGGAGTTGCAGGAATTTGAGCATTCGCAGATTCTGCCTGCGGCGTCATAGGATCGCCGTAACCCGCATTAGCCTGGTCGGGATTATTTCCAACCGAAGCCGATGGTGTTGAACCCGAGATCCTGCGCCAGTTATCTACGTTTTGCCTTTTGCCCCAAACCCTTTTAAATTCATTGAAACCGTTTCCCTTTAAAGTATTATTATAAAAATACCAATCGCCTTTTTTATTATTATTGTTAGAAAAAATATCCTGCGATTGATTTTGCCTGTTGAAGAAATCGGAGGAAGATCCGGTGTAGGATTCTTCCTCTTTTATTCCACGCTCTTTCCTTAATTTCTTTGATAATTTTTTTAAAAAATCGTCTCTTTCATCAGCAGGCATGGCGGCAATTAACTGCAGACTGTCTTCTCTTTGAATAATATTCAGGTGAGTTACAATTTGTGCAAGCGCTTTTTTTCTTGATTCTATTCTGGCTATATCTAATGTGGTATCACCGGCGGTTTGAATGCTGTCGTAAGAATTATATGATTCCTTATAATTCCTCTTTAAGTAATTTATTTCAGCAAGATTAAGAAATGCCTGGTTTTTTAAAGACAAATTATTTTCATTGAAAACCGTGCTGGCTTTGTAAAAATTAAGAGCCGAAGTTGTGTCCGGTTTTTCCATTGCAAGCTGGCCTGCGGAATAAAATATAATATCACGATAAGGTTTAAATTTATCTTTGTGAGTCATGCGCAACAATTTTGAAATGCTGTTATCAATTTCAGCAGGATCTTTACTTTTCAACATTTTTGCTTTGTTCAGGTTGGCATAAATATCCATCAGCGGATCGGTGGTATTTTTAATGGCTTTATCATAATAATCAGAGGCCGTATCCTGGTTGTCATTGATTTCATAAAGCTGCGCCAGCAAATATTCCCGCCGGGCTTTATCAGCCATATCGATTGCATTTGGCAGGGCATTTTTTATATAACCAATTGCGCTATCATACATTTTTTGTTGAAAAAACCAATACCCCTGAACTTCCTGGAAAAAAGCATCCAGTCGGTTTGGAAACAAAGGATCATTTTTTAAAGTGTTGATCAATCCTGCAGCCTCGGCATAATCATCCATGTCGGTCAAAGTGCGCACCTGCCACACTAAGGCGTCGTTTCTGCTGGGCGGCCGGGTGAAAACTTTATTAATAACATTGCGGTCTTCTTTACTGGAAATGCTCAAAGAATTGTTAGAACGATTTTCATTTGTACCAACTACCAACTGATCTTCATCCTTTTTTTTCCTTGGAAAAAGGTTGTAATTGATAAATTGAAAAGTCATGGAAGCTGAATCAAAATCCTTGCGGAAAAAATAAGCTTTT
This sequence comes from Chitinophagaceae bacterium, assembly GCA_041691175.1. GTDB lineage: Bacteria > Bacteroidota > Bacteroidia > Chitinophagales > Chitinophagaceae > Ginsengibacter. The sequence continues at coordinate 1,969 of JBEPVG010000284.1, read as the reverse complement.
CCAATCAATAAATAAAAATTATCCACCCAATTACTTCGTAGATCGTGAAGCAAAATTCCTGCGGTGGCTTTATAAATTACGGAGTCAAGTTCGTTTTTTTGTGCCGCCGTATTGTCTAAAGTGTAACTGTAATAAGAAATTAATTTTGAATAATCGTCTTTGTTAGCCATCCTGGCAAGTTCAATTACAGAATTAATTTTATTATTGGCATTAAAAAAATAATTGTAATGACTGGTCGTATTTTGAATAAATTTTCGGGGAACGGTAAATTTCTTTTCGCCGGTTTTTTCAGATCTGAGCTTCGTATCCTTAAATTTCTTGGGCTTATCTTTTTGTAAATCATAAGTAATTTTTTCTACTTGGGCATGAACATCCGGCAGTAAAAAAAACAAGAACAAGAAGACAGATGCACACTTAATGATCCGGCTATTCATGAATATTATTAATTTTATAAAATAAGAATTCGCAAAAAAAGTTCTTTTACTGATAAGAATTCCTTTTCGGCAAAATTATTTTAAAAATACGGTTATTTTAGGCCAATATGCTATTATGTAATATTGGTGAATTATTTTAACAACAAGAAAGTAATAGTAAATAATAAAAAATAAAATGATTTTAAAATCCCGCAAAGACACAAACCGCGAATTGATGCATTATGCCGGCATGGGAGCGCAATTTTTAGTAGGCATCGGACTGGGAATATTTATTGGAATAAAACTGGACAAATGGTTGAATTTTTCTTTTCCTTTGCTGGTGTGGTTGTTGCCGCTTTTAATTATTACCGGCCTGATCATAAAAATTATTAAAGACACTTCAAAAAAATGAATCAATCTCTTTTAAAAAAACTTTTGCCGGTATTTGTATTTTTCATTTTAATGAATGCACTGATTATTATTTTTGGCCAGTCACTGATCGCTGCCGGATTCAATATCGATTTTTTATTAGCGGCGAATGTGATTCTCTTTTTATTAACCTGCTTCGGTTTTTTTATTCAGACAAAAGGTGTTCGTTCCAAAAACGTTCATGAGTTTATACGAGGAATTTATTCATCGCTTTTGCTGAAAATGTTCGTAATTGTTATCGCCATTATTATTTATATTTTGGTAATGGGTGGGCAGGTAAATACACCTTCTTTATTTACATCAATGGGAATATACCTTGTTTATACTTCGATGGAAGTAATTCAATTAATGAAAATTGCGCGAAAAAAAACCGATGCTTAAAGAAGAATCTTCATTAGACTTATTGAAGCCTTATCTGCCCAAAGGTTCATTTGAAGGTGCCACTTTTTATTTGATAAAATATAAAGTGCATCTCACCGTAACCCGAGAGCGGATCACGAAACTGGGCGATTACCGAAATAAACATTTGAATAAAAATCACCGCATCAGCGTAAATGGGAATCTAAACAAATATTCGTTTCTGATTACTTTACTACATGAACTCGGACATTTGGTTGCTTATGAAAAACATGGAAATAAAATCCAGGCACACGGTGCGCAATGGAAAATTGAATTTGGTCATATTCTTGGCGGCTTCATTTCAAAAAAAATATTTCCTGCAGATGTTGAAATAGAACTATTAAAAACTTTAAGAAATCCCGCAGCCAGTTCCTGCGCTGAAGCGCCATTAACAAGGATCTTAAAAAAATATGACCCACCCAAACCAAATTTTTTTTTGTTGGAAGAATTACCCAACGAGAGTTTGTTCAGATTTAAAAACGGGCATATTTATAAGAAAGAAAAAAAGATCAGAACACGCTTTTTATGCAAAGATCAATCAACCAATAAATTGTTTTTATTTAGTCCCATAGCCGAAGTGGAGTTGGTGAAAAAAGTGAAATAACTTCAACTATTTTCATCAGAAGAATTGACCAAAGGAAAAATTTTACAATACTTTAATTTTAAAATTATGACTCCACAACGCTACCAACGCCTCAGTTCCGTTCTTGATCATCGACAACCAGACC
>JBEPVG010000283.1:0-3582 GCA_041691175.1 Chitinophagaceae bacterium | reverse complement strand
CGGCAAGCGTAGCGTGATTCACTTCAATGTTCAATTTGAAATCGTCTATTAAATCATACTGACGCATAAAACTAATACATGTTGCAGCATCGTAATCGTATTGATGTTTCGTAGGCTCGCATGGTTTTGGCTCAATAAGAAATGTTCCGGTAAATCCATTTTTTCTTGCATAATCTTTTGCAGTATGTAGAAACTTTGCGAGATGCTCCTGTTCTCTTTTCATATTTGTATTGAGCAAAGTCATATAACCTTCGCGGCCACCCCAGAAAACATAATTGGCTCCGCCAAGCTCGATAGTAGCATCCAGCGCGGCTTTCACCTGCGCAGCCGCATGAGTCAACACCTGGAAATCCGGGTTGGTTGATGCACCATTCATATACCTTCGGTGAGAAAAAAGATTGGATGTTCCCCACAATAATTTTACACCGCTTTCCTGTTGTTTTTGTTTGGCGTAAGCAGTAATGGTTTTTAATCTTTTTTCATTGTCGGCTACATCGTTTGTAAAATCTACGACATCCACATCATGGAAACAGTAATAAGGCAAATTCATTTTGGTCATAAATTCAAATGCTGCATCCATTTTATCTTTCGCTCTTTTTATCGGATCTTCTTTATCATTCCAGGGAAAAATATGGGTGGGTTCACCGAACGGATCGGCGCCATTTCCGTTGAATGAATGCCAGTAGGCGCAGGCAAATTTGAAAAACGCTTTCATCGTTTTTCCGGCCACTTTTTTATTTTCATCATACCAGCGAAACGCGAAAGGGTTATCGCTTTTAGGACCTTCGTATTTTATTTCCGGAATCTTTTTAAAAAATTCTTTTTTTCCTGTAACTACTGACATATTGGATGTGTATTTTTTATTTTTGTAAATTTTTATAAGAGTTAAAGTTCGAATGATAAAAGTATAAATAACATCTTACGTTTTGAAAATTATAAATTTGTGCCCCAATGGAATTCATTCGGCAGCGCGGAAAAGAGGAAATACAAATTCTACTTTTTCCTTTGTTTACTGAAAAAATAAAATCCTGTTTTATCTTCACAACCGCAATTTATTTCTCAAATGAACTACGAAAGTATTCGTAAAAAAACTTTTTTAAATGATAGCCAGGCTAACTGCATTTTTATTTTTATTTATTCCCGCAATTTGTTTCTGTCAGCCGAAACCTGATTCGCTGACCATAGAAAAAATAATGCGCGATCCAAAGTGGATAGGAACTTCTCCCTCAAACCCTTTCTGGAATGATGACGGAACAAAATTATTTTTTGACTGGAATCCCGAAAATGCACCTTCAGATTCATTGTATTATATCTCTTTGGAAAATAGAATTCCTGTAAAAGCAACGGTTATAGAAAAAGAAAATGTAATCAAAGCAGACCAGACTATTTACAACTTCAGCAGAACCGCTTATGTATATGAAAAGAACGGCGACATTTTTTATAAAGAAATAAAACCAAAAAAAATTATCCGGATTACACAAACAATTGGAACAGAATTTAATCCGCAATTTTCTTTTAACGAAAAAGAAATTGTCTACCGGGATGATCAGAATTTATTTTCATGGAATATCAATACAGGCGAAACCCGGCAGCTTACTAATTTTCAAAGCGGCGATACTGATAAAAAAGAAGAAAAACTTTCTCCTGAAGATGAGTGGCTGAAAAAAGATCAATTAGAATACATGAAGGTTTTGAGAGAACGAAAAGAAAGAAAACATCTTGAAGAAATTTATGACAGCGCCACCGCAAAAAATAATTTTAGAAAAATAAATATTGATGATAAAAGTATCCGTAAACTTTCAATAAGTGCTGATGGCGAATTTATCAGTTACAGCCTATTCAAGTCTGATGGAAAAAATAAGTCAACCATAGTGCCAGATTATATAACCGAATCAGGATTTACAACCGATATTCATGGCCGTGAAAAAGTGGGAGAACCTCAAGGAAGTTATCAGTTTTTTATTTATGACAGGCTTGCTGACACTATGATTGAAGTAAAAGCAGATTCAATAGAAGGAATCCGCGATCTGCCGGATTATGTAAAAGATTATCCAACAGAATTACAAAAAAGAAGCAAAGAAAATGAAGCGCGAAAAGTGATTTTTGAAGATGCCAAATGGTCGCCCTCAGGAAGTAAAATTGTTCTTGATATTCGCGCCGAAGATCACAAAGACCGTTGGCTCATGCTTTGGAATCCGTCAACAAAAAAATTGAAATTATTAGATCGCCAGCATGACAGTGCATGGATTGATGGTCCGGGAATCTGGAACACAGGATGGATGGATGAAAACAATTATTGGTACCAGTCAGAAGTTACCGGCTATTCTCATTTGTATTCTGTAAATGTAGCAACCGGGAAAAAGAAAACATATACCTCGGGAAAATATGAAGAGCTGGATGCAACACTTTCGAACAATAAAAAATATTTTTACATTTCTACCAATCAATCAGAACCCGCGCAGCATCAGTATTACCGCTTACGCGTCAGCGACAGTAAAACTGAAAAAATCACTACACTGGCCGGGGGAAATGAAGTCACCATTTCTCCTGATGAAAAAGAAATTGCCATTCTCTATTCTTATACAAATAAACCCTGGGAACTTTATTTACAACAAAATAAACCGGGCGGAAAGCTGGATCAGATAACGCATAAAGCACAAAGTGAGGAATATAAATCGTATCCGTGGCGCGATCCGCAGATCATCACTTTTGCGGCAAGAGATGGTGAAACAATTTATGGAAGAATTTATAAACCTGCACATCCCGACGTTCATAAACCGGCTGTGATTTTTGTTCATGGAGCCGGTTATTTACAAAATATTGATAAAATGTGGAGCTATTATTTCAGGGAATATATGTTCCATAATTTGCTTGCTGATCATGGATATTACGTGATGGATATTGATTATCGCGGAAGTGCAGGCTATGGCAGAGATTGGCGCACCGGAATTTATCGCCACATGGGAGGCAAAGATTTAACTGATAACATAGATGCTGCAAATTATTTAGTAAAAAACTATGGCGTTAATCCAAAAAATATCGGCATCTACGGTGGCTCTTATGGTGGCTTTATCACGCTGATGGCGATGTTTACAACTCCTGATATTTTCGCTGCGGGAGCGGGTTTACGTTCTGTTACAGACTGGGCAAATTATAATGATGGATACACTTCAAATATTCTGAACGAGCCCTACAATGACAGCCTTGCTTACAAAAGAAGTTCACCAATATATTATGCTTCCGGATTGAAAGGCCATTTATTAATGTGTCATGGGATGGTGGATGAAAATGTACATTTCCAGGATATTGTAAAGCTTTCACAACGACTGATAGAACTGAAAAAAGACAATTGGGAACTGGCAGTTTATCCAATGGAAAATCACGACTTTGAAGACCCGGGAAGCTGGACGGATGAGTACAAAAGGATTTATAAATTGTTTGAAGAAGTATTGAAGAAATGATTTGTTTAAATCGACTTTTGAGTCCACAATAATTTGTAGATTTGCGCTCCTTTTTTAAAAGAGGAATGGAGACTTGTCCGAGTGGTTGAAGGAGCACGCCTGGAAAGTGTGTATACGGGAA
>JBEPVG010000282.1:0-3584 GCA_041691175.1 Chitinophagaceae bacterium | reverse complement strand
TTGATGTGAAACCAGGTCATCATCCAATTGTGCCAATCATGCTGTATGAAGCAGTGCTGGCGCAAAATTTTGCATCGAAATTACTAGACGAAGGAATTTATGTCATCGGATTTTTCTTCCCGGTGGTGGCAAAAGGCCAGGCAAGAATCCGGGTTCAGTTAAGCGCCGCTCATGAACAAAAACATTTGGATAAAGCAATTGAAGCGTTTACAAAGGTGGGTAAAGAATTGGGAGTGTTGAAATAAGAATTGTTTAAATTGAATTGTTCTTCTGAAAAGCTAAAATGTAGTTTTTCAAATTTTTAAATGAGGTGTAAGAAAAAAATAATATGACTGAGAACGCCGCAACCTTTAAAGCAAAAAGCACAATAAAAAGTGCCGATATTGAACATCGGAATAAGATCAATTTCAATATTGGAAAATACAATGCCGCAGTGCCTATTGGCAAACTTCAATTCGCAGATAATAATTTAGTAAAAGAGCGGGCAAAGAATTTAAAGTGGCGCGCATTGGAAACGCTGGATCAGCATTTGGAAGAATTTGAAATGCATTTTACTGCGCGCGGTGGAAAAGTAATCTGGGCGCAAGACTCACAGGAAGCCTTAGACGAAATTTTGAAGATCTGCAAAGAAAAAAACTGCAAAACGGTTGTGAAGAGCAAGAGCATGGTTACAGAAGAAATTCATCTGAATCAATTCCTCACAGAAAATGGGATCGAGAGCGTAGAAACTGATCTTGGTGAATATATTCAGCAATTAGACGGCGAGGCGCCTTATCATATTGTAACTCCTGCAATGCACAAAAGCAAAGAGGATGTAGCAAGGCTTTTTGCAGATAAATTAGGAACACCATCCAAGCTTACGCCGCAGGAACTAACGTTGGTGGCAAGAGAAAAATTGAGAGAAAAATATGTCAATGCCGAAATAGGAATTACCGGCGCCAATTTTATCATTAGTGATATCGGAGCCATTGCACTTACCGAAAATGAAGGCAACGGCAGGTTAACTACCGCATGGCCAAAAACACATATAGCAATCGTTGGAATTGAAAAAATGATTCCATCGATGACAGATCTGGCTTTGATGTGGCCACTTCTTTCTACTTATGGAACGGGACAAAAAGTGACCGTTTACAGCAGCATTATTACAGGACCTAAACAAGCCGGCGAAAAAGATGGCCCTGAAGAAATGTATGTGATTTTACTTGACAATAACCGCACGAATATTCTTGCTAATCCTGTACAGCGTGAAAGTCTTTATTGCATCCGCTGCGGAGCTTGTTTAAATGTTTGCCCGATTTATAAAAATATCGGTGGGCACAGTTATGGGACTACTTACAGTGGTCCGATAGGAAGTGTAATTTCTCCAAATTTAAATGGCCTGGAAGAATATAAACATTTGAGTTATGCTTCTTCCTTATGTGGCGCCTGCACAGAAGTGTGCCCCGTAAAAATAAATATTCACGGATTATTATTGGAAAATCGTAAGGAAAGTGTGGAACAGGGAATGACCACTTTTTCAGAAAAAATGGCCTGGAAAATCTGGAAGTTAGCGTCGTTGAAAAGAGGAATGATGAATATGGGAAATGGCGGGCTGAAAACAAAAGTGGTGAATACTTTATTTAAAGATTGGAACAAACATCATGTGCCGCTTGAGTTTAGTAAGAAAACCTTTAATGAAATGTGGAAGGAAAGATTGTAATTCAGGAATGGTGAATGGTGAATCGTCAATGTATAAATGCTGCCGGTCTCGAAAGTCTGTTATTCACGATTGACGATTCACGCCTGACGATATCAATGCTTAAAATGCCTCAATCCTGTCATTACCATTGCCAGGTTATTTTCTTTACAATATTCAATTGAATCTTTATCCCGAATAGAACCTCCTGGTTGTATAAATGCGCTAATATCTGCGCTGTGAGCTATTTTAACGCAATCATCAAAAGGGAAAAATGCATCACTTGCCACCACGGCATTCTGCAAATCAAATTCAAATTGATTGGCTTTTTCGATCGCTTGCTTTAATGCGTCTATGCGCGAAGTTTGCCCACAGCCTTTTCCTAAAAGCTGGCTGTTTTTTACAATGGCGATCGCATTGCTCTTCAAATGCTTGCAAACAAGATTGGCAAAAATCAAATCTGCTTTTTCTTCTTCGGTAGAATTTCTTCCGCCCGCCTCATTCCATTCTGTAAAATTTCCTTCATCATTATCCTGAACTAATAATCCGTTTAATAAAGATTTCGTTTGTTGTTTTTCCTGCGGAAATTTTTTCAATTTTAAAATGATCCTGTTCTTTTTAGATTGCAAAACAGGCATCGCATCTTCATCAAATGCCGGTGCAATCAATACTTCAAAAAACAAATCTTTTAATAAATCAGCAGTCTTCTTATCAACAGCATTATTGCAGATCAACACGCCACCAAAAGCGCTTTCAGGATCTCCGGCGAGTGCATCGGAAAATGCTTCGAATACATTATCTCTTTGAGCAATGCCACATACATTGGTATGCTTTATAATCGAAAATGTAGTTTTTCCGGATTTTTTTCCTTCTTCAAATTCATTCATTAATTGCAAAGCCGCATCTACATCTACCAAATTATTATAAGAAAGTTCCTTACCATTTAATTGTTCAAATATCTCATTCATATTTCCTGTGAAAAATCCTTGCTGATGAGGATTTTCGCCATACCTCAATGTTTTCTTTTCCGTAGAAAAAGGATTAGCGAAGCTGGTTTTATTGAAATAATTTGAGATCGCAATATCGTAACGCGCACATACATCAAAAGCTTTTTTCGCAAAATCTTTTCTTTCTTCCAAAGACGTTTCTGCATTCTTTTCTGATAAAATATTTTCAAGCGCTTTGTAATCATTTTTATCAGCAATAACCATTACGCTTTTGAAATTTTTTGCAGCCGCACGAATCATGGAAGGCCCGCCAATGTCAATCTTTTCAATAATAGTTGCTTCGTCATTTGTTGATTTCACCGTTTCTTCAAAAGGATATAAATCAACCATCACCAAATCAATTTCAGGAATATGATATTGTTGCATTTCTTTCAGATCATTTTCCACATCCCTTCTGGCCAGAAACCCGCCAAACACAACCGGGTGAAGGGTTTTCACTCTTCCGCCCAAAATGGACGGGTAACCGGTAAGTGACTCAACAGAAATACATTTGCCGCCATTTTCTTCAATAAATTTTTGCGTTCCGCCGGTGCTGTAAATAGTTATATTTTGTTGCGTAAGTAAAGAAATAATGGGTTGCAGCCCTTCTTTGTTAAAAACAGAGATGAGGGCAGATTTTATTTTTTGTTGCATAATGAAAGGAGAAATATTCTTTAAAGATTGATAATATAAGCACCCTGTTCAGAAACAGAATGAAAATGCAAATGTAATTCTTCACACTCTTTTTTCCATTGACCAATTTTCCACAAAGGATTAGAAGCATCAAAAATGTATTTTTTGCATTCAAAAGTTTGGGCGAGATCAGCAATTTTAATCTTCGCATTTTTAGAAATAATTATACAATCCACAACGATCTTTTTTGATAATGGTAAATAGGAAATTGAAGTGTCTACCATTAATAC
>JBEPVG010000281.1:0-3585 GCA_041691175.1 Chitinophagaceae bacterium | reverse complement strand
GTAATATAATCATCCGCACCAAGTTTGTAACCTTTGATAATATCGTCTTTCATTGTTTTTGCAGAGAGAAAAAACAGCGGCATATCCGGATCGACATTTCTAATTTCCTCCGCTACCGTAAATCCATCCATATTTGGCATCATTACATCAAGCAGGCATAAATCAAATTTTTCGCGCTGAAACGCTGCAAGACCAAGCCTTCCATCTCTTTCTAAAACCACATCGTAATCATTGAGCTCAAGAAAATTTTTGAGTACCATTCCCAGGTTGGGATCATCTTCACAAATAAGAATTTTAGGTTTATTATTTTCCATAACTTTTGTTGTTTAATTCTATATAAAGGTATTTAGTTTTTATGAAATATCTTTTACATATTTAATGCCATAAATTAATAACGATAAATGTATGGGGTTAAAAGTTAAGACAATCTTATGATTTTCAATTTCAGTTTGTAACTTTCAAAAAAATATTTTTATGGAAAATAAAGACTCGTTTATCCAGGCCATGAAAAATGGCTACACTTTTAAAGGTGAAACAATTAAAATTGGAGCCGCGATGTTGGATGGCGAAGTAATACCAGAGGCGGAAATCTTTTTGCCGCTTTCTACTTTGAACCGCCATGGGCTTATCGCTGGGGCGACCGGTGGTGGTAAAACAAAATCTTTTCAAATGATTGCCGAAGGATTAAGTGATGCCAGCGTTCCTTGTTTATTACTGGATATCAAAGGCGATCTCAGCGGAATTGCCGAAGAAGGATCGGTGAATGATAAAATTACTTCGCGATATCAAAAATTAAAAATGGATTATAAACCGTGCACTTTTCCGGTAGATTTGCTTACGTTAAGCAATCAGAAAGGAGTGAGATTGCGCGCAACTGTTTCTGAATTCGGACCGATTTTAATGACGAAAATTTTAGGATTAAATGACACGCAGGGCGGAGTCGTAGCAATGATCTTTAAATATTGCGATGATAATAAATTACCTCTTCTTGATTTAAAAGATTTTATTAAAGTGCTGCAATATGTTGGAAATGAAGGCAAGGCTGAGTTGCAAAAATCTTATGGAAATATTTCAACAACATCTACAGGAACTATTTTAAGAAAAGTAATTGAATTGCAACAACAAGGAGCAGATCTGTTTTTTGGAGAAAAAAGTTTCGAAGTAGAAGATTTAATGCGGATAAATGATGAGGGGCGTGGAATGATTTCTGTTTTAAGGGTAATCGATATCCAGGATAAACCGAAATTGTTTTCCACTTTTATGTTGCAAATGCTGGCAGAATTATATTCTGTTTGTCCGGAAGTAGGCGATGTAGATAAACCCAAACTGATTATTTTCATTGATGAAGCACACCTCATTTTTGAAGAAGCGAGTAAGGCATTGCTTGATCAAATAAACACAGTCATAAAACTCATCCGATCTAAAGGAATTGGAATTTATTTTTGCACGCAAAATCCCATGGATGTTCCTGCGAGTGTTTTAGGACAATTGGGATTGAAAATTCAACATTCGTTAAGAGCGTTTACAGCAGCCGACAGACAAGTAATAAAACAGACGGCTCAAAATTATCCTGAAACCACTTTTTATAAAACGGAAGATTTAATTACGCAATTAGGGATTGGAGAAGCATTAATTACACTATTGAATGAAAAAGGAATTCCTACGCCACTCGCACAAACAATGATGTGTACCCCGAGAAGCCGGATGGATATTTTAACAGAAAATGAAATAGATAGTATTGTGGATCAATCTAAATTGGCCGCAAAATATAACCAGGTAATTGATAGCCCGAGCGCTTATGAAATGTTGACCGCAAAATTGGAAGAAGCTGCTGCAAAGCCTGTTATTCAAACAGGAAAAGCCGCAAAGCCTGAAGAAACTACAATAGAAAAAGTGGTCAATAATACGGTGGTTAAAAGTATTATGCGAACAGCTGGAAATACAATTGTAAGAAGCCTTTTGGGATCCTTGGGATTAGGAGGAAGATCAAGAAGTTCTTCAAAAAGTTGGTTTTAATTATCCAGTTATGAAAATTTTTTTCTTTTCTTGTAAAATTTTTGTTGCCAGCGTATTGTGAAAAAAGGTTACCCGTTGAATAAATTTTCTTTTTATACGTGAAAACATGCTATTTTTTAAAATATTTATTTAAAAGTATTGCACTATCGTATATTTCACATTATATTTGCATCGGTTTTTCATAGGATATTGGATTTTAAAGCGGGACTAGATTTCTATCTGGGTCCCCTTTTTTTTAAAAAATGACCCTGTCCTTTTTAATTGTTTTAAAATTTACTTTAATTTTATCAATCCTTCCTGATTTACAACAATCGAATTTTCTTCCTGTAAAAATTTTAAAACTTTCCATATTTTATTTTCTTTAAAACCAGAAAGCTGTGCAAAAAGTGTTTGGCTCGAAACAAAATTATTTTTGCAGATTCTTTTTATTCCCTCCGATATTGAATTAAATTCTTCGTTAGAAATAACAATTCTTTTATTCCGCAGGCAGTTATCGCAAACGCCACATGGGTGAAGATCATGGTCATTAAAATAACTTCCGATTATTTCACTTCTGCATCGGTTTTGATTAAGACAAAAATGGATCATAGCTTTTAGCCTCTTCTCATAAGCATTTTTTCTTTTTAAAATATTTTTTTCATTTATAAAAAGGTCTTCCGCCCTTACACGATTTTGTAAAAAATAAATTTGTGGTTGTTCTTTTTGAGGTTTGTAGTCTATAATATTCAGCGCATTTAGTTCACGCAAAATTTCGATAAGACGGTCCCTTTTTAGCTTAACGAATTTAGCAAGTTCCAATTCGTTTATCGCGGCAGGGAAATCGAAAATTCCATCATAAGAACGCAACAAACCTTTGATCACCTCGTTATATTGCGCGTGACTTTTTTCAAAAAGACTGAACTCATTTTTATCAATAGAAAATTCTACAGTTGGAGGCGAAAAGAATTGCTCACTATAAGTAATGAGCTCTTCCTGTTCAAAAATTTTTAAAACACTGTTGACCGAAAAGGCGTCGAGCTTAAAATTTTTTGAGAAAGTGCTGATATCAAAATCATAAGAAATTGTTTCTCCACTGCCCGCTGGTATTTGTAAAAAATCACACAGTGCACCGTATATTTTTTTGATTGTATCCTTTGGAGGAAATTTTAGATCCGATTGTTTTTTTAAATCATCTAATTCTCTATTATTATAAAGCAAAACTGCGTAAGATTTTTTGCCATCCCGCCCTGCCCTGCCGGCTTCCTGGTAGTAATTTTCCAGTGCTTCCGGCACGTCATAATGCACAACAGTTCTTACATTCGGCTTGTCAATTCCCATTCCGAAAGCGTTAGTACAAGCGATTATCCGCATTTTGTTGTTAATCCAGTCTTCCTGTTTTTTATTGCGTTCTTCATTGGTAAGCCCGGCATGATAATAATCTGCGCTGATACCATTCAGGTTTAGCATTTCTGCAATTTCCTTTGTCCGTCTTCTTGTTTTACAATAAACAATTCCGCTTCCGGAAACCATGTTTAAAATATTAATCAATTTATTTGGCTTGGAAGAAAGTTCAAAGGCACTGTAGGAAAG
>JBEPVG010000280.1:0-3600 GCA_041691175.1 Chitinophagaceae bacterium | reverse complement strand
ACATTGGAGAGCAAACTGGAAAAAACGGTTTATCCGATATTATTTGCCATCAGTTTTTCGCATTTATTAAACGATACCATCCAATCTTTAATTCCTGCAATTTATCCGATCTTAAAAAGTAATTATAGTTTATCATTTGCACAAGTTGGGTTGATCACTTTTACTTTTCAAATGGCCGCTTCTTTGCTACAACCATTTGTAGGCTTGTATACGGATAGAAAGCCGCAGCCTTATTCACTCGCTGCAGGAATGGGATTTACTTTAAGCGGATTGATCGTTTTATCCATGTCTCACAGCTTTCATCTTGTGTTGGTTTCTGTCGCTTTAATTGGTATTGGTTCATCAATTTTTCATCCCGAATCTTCAAGAATGGCGCATGCCGCCGCAGGAATTCAACCGGGTTTAGCCCAATCTATTTTTCAGTTAGGTGGAAATTTAGGAAGCTCAATTGGTCCGTTGTTGGCCGCGTGGATCATTGTTCCGCACGGACAAATGAGTATCATTTGGTTTTCATTAATTGCTTTGTTAGCGATTTTTGTTTTGACAAAAGTTGGCAATTGGTATAAAGAAAATGTAATAAGGAGAAGGTTAAAACAGAAACAAAAAACAACCGTTTTGCATCCATCCTTTTCAAAAAGGAAAGTCGCATTTTCTGTCTCAATTTTACTCGTTTTAATTTTTTCAAAATATTTTTATCTCGCCAGCCTTACCAGTTATTTTACATTTTATTTAATCAACAAATTTCATGTCGGTATACAAACTTCGCAGATTTACTTATTTGTATTCTTATTTTCTGTAGCCGCCGGAACATTAATAGGAGGGCCGCTGGGAGATCGTTTTGGAAGAAAATATGTGATCTGGTTTTCAATTTTAGGCACTGCGCCGTTTTCTATTTTATTGCCCTACGCCAATCTTTTCTGGACAGGAATATTAATTGTTCCGATTGGATTAATTCTTGCCTCCGCATTCTCTGCAATCCTGGTTTATGCGCAGGAATTAATTCCAGGCAAAATTGGTTTGGTCTCAGGATTATTCTTCGGATTCGCTTTTGGAATGGGCGGAATTGGTTCGGCATTATTGGGGAATCTTGCAGATAAAACCAGCATTTTATATGTGTTCCATATTTGTTCTTTTTTGCCGCTTATCGGAATAATTACTGGTTTTTTACCGAACATAGAAGGAACCAGGAAGAAGAAGTTAAAAGCTAAAAGTTGAATGTTTCTGATTGAAGATTAGTACCCTTCATTTAACTTTGAACAACAATTTTAAACTTTGAATCATCTCCTCCTCATATTTTTTTGGATTCTTTATTATGCCATTCACAGTATTCTTGCTGCAACTGCTGTAAAGTTTTTTTTTAGAAGAAAACTTGGAAATTATTTTCGCTATTATCGATTGTCTTATTCAATTTTTGCTACGCTTACATTAGTTTGGTTATTGTATTTTCAATATTCATTTGGTAGTCCTACGCTGATAAAATCGTCTCTGTTAAAATATTTAGCTATTCTTTTTTTGGTCTTTCCAGGAATTATTATCATGTTTATTTCTATCAAAAAATACTTTATGCTTTTGAGTGGAATCAGATCAATTTTTACGCCAATACCTGCCTTGGAGCTGAAGATAAATGGCATTCACCGGTATGTTCGCCATCCATTATATTCAGGTACGATTCTATTTGTCTGGGGGTTATTTTTTGTTTTTCCTTTCTTTAATAATTTAATTGCGGTTGTGTTATTAACCCTATATGTTTTGATCGGAATTATTTTTGAAGAAAAGAAATTAAAAATTGAATTTGGAGAAAATTATGAAGAATACATTTCAAAAGTGCCAATGCTTATTCCTGATTTCAGGAATAAAAACAAAGCGAATATTTAAATTATTTTTTAACAATTTTCTTAAATGTTTTATTGATAATAAGAACAAGTTACCTGCATTTTATTTTATCCTCGTCAACAAAATTTGACATTTTCATTTCCATTTTTGGAATCAATTTTTTAAAATTTCAAACTGTTACCTTTGATAAATGAAATATCAGTTGGGCGATATTGTGTTGCTTTTGCACTCGCAGGAAGAGGGCGAAGTGGTGGAGATTATGAGTAACGAAATGGTATTGGTAGATGTCAATGGTGTTCAGTTTCCAGTTTACATGGATCAAATTGATTTCCCCTATTTTAAAAGATTTTCTGAAAAGAAAGTTGTGTTTCCTAAGAAAGAAAAAGTATATATAGATAATTTAGCGAAAGAAGAAGTTACGAAAAAATATCACATTCATTCCGGTGTTTGGTTATCCTTTTTGCCGGTATTTGATAAAGATATTTTTGATGATGACGTGGTCGATAAATTTAAAATTTATTTACTAAATCAAACTAACGAACCTTATCAGTTTATTTACCAAATAAAATTTAAAGGCGCATCTGAATTTCACTTAACAAATACGGTTATATCTTTTAATGAATTTTATCTTCATGATATTCCTTTTGAAGAAATGAATGATGCGCCGAAATTTGAATTTGATTTTTCTCTTATAAACACGAATAAAAGGAAATCGTCGCATTTTGAAACATCTTTTAAAATAAAAGCCAAACAATTGTTTCTAAAAATTGAAGAAATGAAATTGAAAAATGAACCCACATTTTCCTTTTTGCTTTTTGAAAAGTATCCTGATAAAACAGAGGAAATAATTCCGGATTATCACAATTCTCATGGTCAACTTTATGAAATTTCTAAAACGAAGCAAATGCTTGAGCCGCCTCGGTCTGTAGTAGATTTGCATATTGAAAAATTAACTGATCATTGGAAAGGCCTCAGTAATTTTGAGATCCTAACGATTCAATTAAAATATTTTGAAAAATATTACAATCTGTCTATTGCACACAGACAACCAAATCTCATTGTAATTCACGGAATAGGAACCGGCAAACTTCGCAATGAAATTCATGAAATATTAAAAACGAAAAAAGAAGTGCGAACTTTTGCCAATCAGTATCATCATGATTTTGGTTTTGGTGCTACGGAGATTTTTTTTCAATATTAGACATCAATCGTCATTTTAAAATGGCTATTTTTGTAAACACTGCAAACCGGGTTATCGCTCTTGTTAAATCAGGAGAGGAAAGTCCGGACAGTATAGAGCAACACACCGGTTAACAGCCGGTCCTGGTTTTTTATCGGGAAGAAAGTGCCACAGAGAATGACCAACCTTTTCCAATTTTATTGGAAAAGGAAAGGGTGAAAACGTGAGGTAAAAGCTCACGGTAGTTACGAGTAATTGTAATTATGGGTAAACCTTGTGTACTGCAATGCCACGTATATCAGCGTTTGAGGGCTGCTCGCCCGATGCTGAAGGGTAGGCAGCAAGATTGTTACAGTAATGTAACAGCCAGATAAATGATAACCATCCATTGCCAAATGGAACACAAAATCCGGCTTATAGGTTTGCAGTAAATGAATTAAAAAAGGCAACTTTCCGGTTGCTTTTTTTATTCACTTTCAGTGAGCGCAAATAAATTGAAAGATTTTGGACGTATTAAAAATAAAAAACTTCCGCATTTTTTGCGGAAGTTTTTTAATAAATTCTCCTGTGGGATAATGGTTTTTCAG
>JBEPVG010000279.1:0-3604 GCA_041691175.1 Chitinophagaceae bacterium | reverse complement strand
ATGCACAATATTGTTCATCACACTTATACGAATATTGAAGGCCACGATGAAGATATCGCCTCCGTTCCTTTCCTGAGAATGTCGCCTCATCAAAAATTGAGAAAAATTCACCGCCATCAATATTGGTATGCATTTTTATTCTACGGATTGGGCTCGCTGTCCTGGGTATTTGTAAAGGACTATGTAAAATTCTTTAAAAAGAAAATCGGCAATTACGATAATAAAACACATCCACGCATCGAGTATTTTAATTTGTTTTTTTTCAAACTGGTCTATTACACGTTGTTTTTGGTGGTGCCCATGATCTTCATAAATGCACTATGGTGGCAGGTTCTATTGGGTTTTTTCGTGCTTCATTTTTTTGAAGGAATTACGATGGCCATCATTTTTATGCTGGCGCACGAAGTAGAAGAAACGCAATTTCCGCTGCCCGACGAAATGGGCAATATTCTGAATTCCTGGGCGGTTCACCAATTATATACCACAGCAGATTTTGGAAGGGACAGCAACTTATTGAGTTTCTTTTGTGGCGGCTTAAACTTCCAGGTAGAGCATCATTTATTTCCGCGTATCTGTCATGTACATTATAAACCTATATCTGATATTGTAAAACAAACGGCGGAAGAATATAATTTGCGTTACAATGCCAATTCTTCTTTCATGGCAGCTATCATGTCTCATATCCGGTTTCTTAAAAAATTGGGTACAAATGAAATCGCCACATTTTCATAAAGTTCTAAAATACGGTTTAAAACAAGGCCGAATGAAATCCGAATTACACTTTGCTATGGTCGGAATATTTCTCATTTACATCCAAAGCCGAATGCCGTTTTGTTTAAATAATGAAGTTGCGGAAAGAATTTCCGAAACGGATCATCAGGGATAATTTTGCCTTTGTTTTTCAAACAAGCTATTATATAGTTTTTTAACTTTCTGTTCCGCGATCCTTCGTAAGGATAAATCCTAAACGCATTTCTGCTATCAATAATTCAAAACTTTTATTTTGTCATTTTTCTGAATCATGTTGTTCTTATTTCATGAAATATTTTCAATAATATTTTTCATTCATTTCGCCCCGGCCATCAAAATAAAAAAATACAAATCGGCACTATCATTTGGGTTGCGGCCTTGACGTATAAGTATGAATGCTGACTTAATCTTTATATTTGAATATCCAAACAACAACCGCTGTTCTTAATATTTTTAAAGCGATAGTTTTCTATTTCTTTAATAGTTGAGCCGGTAGGAAATATAAACGTTCATGAATTATGACGACAAAAGATATTGATTGGAAAACCGTTAATCCACCAAAAGAATTAAGCGATTTTGTCGAAAGTTTTTGGATGCTTGCTAACTATTCTGACAAAGAGCATCAAATGGTTATTTTACCAGACGGCAGGTTTGACATTATCTTTTCGCTGAAAGGCGAAAAAAAATTTCAAGCTGCATTGAAAGGATTGGATACTGTTCCCGACCAAAGAAAAATGCCCCCCAAAACAATTTTTTTCGCAGTGAGTTTCAAGTTGCTTGCCATTGAATATTTATTAGACAAAAAAGTTGATTCGTTATTAAATGAAGGCATTCGGTTGCCAACTGACTTTTGGGAAATTACTAAAAATGACCTGTCGGATTTTAATACGTTTTGTGAAAAGGTTTCTGCAAAAATGATTTCATTAATTAAACCCAATATCGACAAGAGGAAACAACAATTATTTGAATTGATTTATGCCTCCCAGGGAACCATGACCGTAAAAGAATTATCAGAGAAAGTGTTTTGGACCAGCCGGCAAATCAATCGTTATTTTAATCAAACATTTGGTATTTCTTTAAAAGCGTATTGTAATATTTTTCGTTTTAAATCTTCTTTAAACGACATTAAAAATGGCGAATTATTTCCAACTTTAAATTTCACCGACCAAACACATTTTATAAAAGAAGTAAAGAAAATGTCGGGCGTTACACCGAAAGAACTTGCGAAAAATAAAAACGACCGATTTATACTATTATCTTCCCTCGCCAAAAAATAATTTTGCATCGTAATTGAAAAAATCAATGCGATGATAGAAAATAAAGAAATAGCCATAATTGGCGGAGGCCCAGGCGGGCTTACACTTGCACGTCTGTTACAACTCAAAGGATTACATATCAGAGTTTATGAACGGGATGTAAACAGGGAAGTGCGGATACAAGGCGGTGCATTGGATTTACATACTGAATCGGGTTTAAAAGCTTTGGAAAAAGCAGGTTTGCTCGATGAATTCAAAACGCATTACCGGCCCGGAGCAGAATTGGTGCGGGTGGTAGACAACCAGGCAAAAATTTATTATGATGAACATTCAGAAGGTAGAGGCGGAACGTTTGGCGATAAAAATCACAGACCGGAAATAGACCGGGGACCTTTGAGAAACATTTTATTAAATTCATTGCAACCCGATACCGTTGTTTGGAATAGTCATATTTTATCCATTGAACCGATTGGCAATAAATGGAAGATAATTTTTGAAAATGGCAACACGGTTATCGCTGATCTGGTAATTGGTGCGGATGGCGCCAACTCTAAAATCAGGCCTTTCGTAACGGATATAAAACCTTTCTGGACGGGCATTACCATGTTAGAAGGTGCAATAAAGAATTCAGAAAAAACAGCGCCCCACATTCATAAACTTTTACAAGGAGGGAAAATATTCGCCTACGGAAATGAAAAAACTTTATTTGTAAGTTCTAAAGGAGATGGAAGTTTTGGCTTTGGAACAGGTTGCAAAACGGAGGAGTTTTGGGATAAAAAAAGTGGAATAGATTTCAGCAACAACAAACAAGTATTGGCCTGGTTCAAAAAAGAATATAAAGAATGGAGTCCTGTGTGGTACGAATTATTTGAAAGTGAGAGCACCATTTTTATTCCACGACCTCAATATTGTATGCCGCTCAATCAAAAGTGGAACGCCCAATCAAACATCACACTCATCGGCGATGCGGCCCACTGGATGCCGCCGTTTGCAGGCGAAGGCGTAAACATGGCCATGTTGGATGCACTGCAATTAAGCGATGCACTTACCAATCCTTCGGTTGATAACACGCAAACAGCTATTGCAAAATATGAAAAGAAAATGTTTAAACGCTTTGCCGCAAAAGGGCAGGAAACATTATTCAACACCGGATGGATGCACCGTCCAAAAGCATTGAACGATATGCTTTCAATGTTTGGTAAAAATAAATTGAATAAAGGACTGTTTATTTCAAAATATATTATCAACGTAAACGTAATCCCGTTTGTAAGAAAAATGTCAGGACTTGCCCCGTTATCCTGAGTTTTAAATTACACAACCATTCCGGTGTTGGTGCTGGTCACTTAGAAAATTTTATTTTATTATTTTTCTAAGTACCGTTTGTCTCCTGACACATTTTATCAATTAGTTCCAAATCAATTCAGGAAAATGGTAAACATAAGCAGGCGTTTTTATAACGTAATATTAAATCTATGCGGTAGGGATTTGGAATGGTAAGAAGATTTGAATTATTATTATTTATCTGTGGCATTGTGCGGAACATTATAGGTGAATTGTGTTTTTAATTCTTGTATGTCGTGGCGTGTACTCCTTTGCAG
>JBEPVG010000278.1:0-3606 GCA_041691175.1 Chitinophagaceae bacterium | reverse complement strand
CTCTTTATTCTTTCCATGATTTAATTTTTTAAAAATCTTAAATAAATTGTTGAAACGAAATACACTTTATTTTTTCTTGACCGAATGGCTCGTTCAGGCGAGCATTTAATGTCTTGGGAATTCCATTTTCCTTCCTTCTCTTTTTATAAGTTCCTTGCAATTGCTTTGTAGTCCTGCATTTTCCATCATGACTCCATCCGGGCGAATCAAATAAATAATGGACACGATCTTTCCATTTTTTAGATTTTTTTAAATCGGTAATTATATTCTTCCATTCATCTAATTCAATTGCAAAAGGATTGCATGAATTGATGTCAGAGGTAAGCCCATACTTTGGATAAAATATTTCTTCCTGGTAGGTTCCAAATAACTTATCATAGATTATCAGGGTACCGCCATGATTTTTATCTAGATAAGCTACATCACTTGCGTGATGAACCCGGTGATGTGCAGGCGTATTAAAAAATGCTTCAAACCATTTGGGCATTTTGTTAATGGTTTCCGTATGAATCCAAAATTGATAAATGGCGCTTATTGATTTCATAAACAGAATCATATAAGGTTCAAAGCCAATAAAGGGCAACCATGCCCAAAACAAATAGGAGCCAGCAAATCCGCTTGTCCATGGTACTCGCAAACCCGATGTTAAGGTAAATTTTTGAGAAGAGTGGTGAACCTTATGCGATGCCCATAGAAACCTTATTTGATGACTCATTCTATGATACCAGTAATAAGAAAATTCATCAGCAAAAAATAGGAAGACCCACACTAACCCAAATTGTCCCGGAATAGAAAAAATTCTAAAATGATAAATAACCGTGAACAAATACAGCCCAAGCGTATTGGCGATTGTAGAAAGTGGAATATTGCACAATACCATCACGAGGCTGGAAATAAAATTATACCGGTCCTCTCGTTTTTCTTTCATGAGAAATACAGATTCTGCAATTATTAAAATAATAACTATGGGTAGTGAGTGATATAATATGGTATAATCCAAATGCATTCTACAGATTTGTGCTTTTAATTGCTATCTAAAAATTGAAATGGTCATTATTTGTTCGTTTACTATTCTTTTTGGTAAAAAATGTACTGAATATTTCTATATTTTCTATTTAGTAAAACAAATTTTTTCTAAAACTATTACCCAATAAAAACGGTTCCTAATTGATATTTGGTTCTAATTGGTTAGTTATAGTAAAAAGTATCTGATAGTAAAAACTTAATAAAACTATTTGCATAACTTATAAATAAAACTGAGTCACTTTGTATTTTTTTGCGATATTTACTAAACCTTTCTGAGCCGCTCCAGGTTTTTTACTAAATCTTGTTTATGGAATCAACAGGCGCACAACAAATCTTTTTCGGCCATATAAAAGGACTCTTACCTCAACACATTTCTTTTGTGGATGAAATTGCTGAAGTATTAAACATTAGTAACGATAGCGCTTACCGCAGAATAAGAGGAGAAAAATCAATTACTTTAGAGGAAATAAAAAAACTTTGTACCACTTTTAAAATATCCCTTGATAGTTACTTCATCTCAATTCTGATTCTTATTTATTTACGGGGCCTCTTACAAACGGTACAAATTTTAATTTTGAAAGCTGGTTACAATCTTGTCTCAAGATTTTGGAAACTATAAAAGGCTATGAGCCTAATCACATGAGTTACCTGGCAAAGGAAATTCCATTCTTTTACTACTTCCTTATTCCCGAGATTGCTGCTTTCAAATCATTCTTCTTTATGAAATCTATTTTATTTTATGAGGAGTGGAAGAACACGAAATTTTCCGTGAAAGATGATTATAGCAGTTACCATGAAATATGGCGAAAAATAAGCAACGCATTTGCCACTATTCCAGGTACTGAAATCTGGAGTATAGAAAACATAACAAGCACGATTCATCAAATTGAATTTTATAGAGTGACCGGTTCTCTAAAATCTAATGAGGATGCCATTTGTGTGCTTGAGAAATTAATAGAACTAATTGATCATCTTGAACTACAAGCCGAATATGGAGTTAAATTGCACTATAAACAAAAGCCAAACAGTAATAGTGGTGCTACTTTTAAGATGTATATTAATGAATTAATAATGGGTGATAATATGCAAATTGTACAATTGGGAGAAAAGCAATTAACTTATCTCAATCACACTGTTATTAATTATTTAATGACCGCAGACGAACGATTCAATGACTATGTAAAAAAAACAATGTACGTGATTACCAATAAATCAACACCGATAAGTGAAGTAAATGAAAAAGAAAGAATTGTGTTTTTTAATAAACTCAGGGTAAAAATAAATAACGCAATTAATTTAATAAAAAATTCATAGCTTAATCCTTTACATGATAATATATATTTTTTTTGTAGCCCACTGGTATGCTTCATTCTTTCTGCAATCGTTTTTCCATCATCGTTATGCTGCTCACAATCATTTTACTATGTCGAAGAATACAGAAAAATTTTTTTTCATTTGCTGTTTTTTTGCACATGGTTCATCCTATATGAGTCCTTACACTTATGGAATTATGCATCGGTTGCATCATATTCATACAGACAAAGAACAGGATCCTCATTCGCCTCACAACGAGCCTAATTTTTTTAAATTAATGTTTCTCACCAGAAATAATTACCAAAAAGTTTATACAACTGATATTTCGATTCAGGAGAATCTAAAGAAAAATCTACCGCAATGGAAATCTTTCGAAAACTTTGCTCATAATTGGATTACCAGATGTTGCTGGATTTTAATTTATCTTTTAATTTATATTTTTTTTGCGAAATCTCTTTGGATGTATCTTTTGTTACCGCTTACTATTTCCCTTGCGGCATTTCAGGGCACGATAATAAATTGGTGGGCGCATAAATTTGGTTATGTAAATTATAAGATGAAAAATACCTCTAAAAATATGTTTCCTGTTGATCTGATTTTTATCGGAGATGCTTACCATAATAATCATCATAAATTTCCGGGGAAAGTTAAAAATTCTCATAGATGGTTTGAAACAGACATCATTTATCAAATTTCGAACCTCATGAATTATGCAAGAATTATTCATTGGAAAAATTGAAGTAAATTGTTTTAATCCTAAAATGGTTTTTAATACAGGTTTTAATAATTGAATAATTGAATAATTCAAGAATGCAACAAATCAAACTCACAGAATGTCCGCGTGACTCGATGCAAGGTTGGAAAACTTTTATCCCTACCAAAAAAAAAATTGAATACATTAATCAGTTATTAAAAGTCGGGTTTGATACGATTGATTTTGGAAGTTTTGTATCTGCAAAAGCCATTCCCCAAATGGCTGACACCAAAGAAGTAGTTGATGAATTAGTAATGATGAATACCCAAACGAAATTGCTTGCGATCATAGCAAATGTCCGGGGAGCGAAGGTTGCAGCGGAATTTGAAAAAATTTCTTATCTCGGTTTTCCGTTTTCTGTTTCACCTACTTTTCAAATGCGTAATGCCAATAGTACAATCGTAGAATCGTTGGAAAGAGTAAAAGAAATAAAAAATATCTGCGATAAAAATAATAAAGAATTGGTCGTTTACATTTCCATGGCTTTTGGAAATCCTTATGGCGATGAATAC
>JBEPVG010000277.1:0-3625 GCA_041691175.1 Chitinophagaceae bacterium | reverse complement strand
CAATACTGCTAAGAAGCATGTCATCAATATTTACAACAAATTGCACGTGAACAGCAGAGCCCATGCAATGAACTTAGCTTACGACAAAGGGCTGTTGTGAAAAGTAAATCAGCAATAATATTTATCTTTTGATGCCAGGCAATGTCGGCAAACTTTCATTAACTGATTGTACTGCAAAAAAAAATGTCTTTTGTATATGGCAAATTCATTTCGTTTTGTTTTGTCAAGATTTTCTTTTGCCAAACCGTGATGTGGCAAAAACAACAAAAGCCAGGAAAAGTTTTTTAATAGTAAAATTTATAAAAGGAAATATTTTGGGAAGTTAACCATGAACTTTTGTAAATAGTTTCTAAAATAATTTCCGTTTTTACAGTAAACGAACAAATAGCCCGAATTCTTGATTTCATTTTCAAATGAGCTAGAATTAATTTTTAAAAGTGACGACAGAATATTCACTCTTAAAAATTAAGAAAGAACAAGGAATTAGATTAATTTTCAGATTGGATGAGATTTGGATAATAATAAATATTTGCGTCCATGCAGCCGATTAAAGCATTTATAATAGATGACGAATTTCAAAGCAGAAATCTTCTCCATAAAATGTTGCATCAATACTTTCCTGAAATTCGTATTTCAGGTGAGGCATCAACTGTAGCAGAAGGATTGAAGGGGATACATGAATGCAATCCCGATATTGTTTTCCTCGATATACAAATGAATGGTGAAACAGGTTTTGATTTGCTAAGTCGGTTAGCCACCCTTGATTTTGGTTTAATATTTATAACCGCTTATGACCAATTCGCCATTAAAGCTTTTCGTTTTAATGCAATTGATTATTTACTAAAACCGATCGTTACAGAAGAATTAATAGAAGCAGTAAATAAAGTCAAACAAAAAATCGCTTACAAACAACCAGACTACAAAATACTTGTAAATCAATTATACAAAGATTTACAGGAACCCAAAAAGATTCACGATAAAATTGCAATTTCCACACTCGGTGGCTTTATAATAATTCCTGTAAATGACATTATATATTGCCACGCGAGCAGCAATTATACTGAGTTTCATCTTACAAAGGGTCAATTTATTTTATCAAGTTATACACTAAAAAATTATGATGAAATATTAACTGCCCAATCCTTTTTCAGGGCTCATCGTTCATATATTATTAACCTGGCCCATGTAAAAATTTATAAAAAAGGTGATGGCGGGGAAATTGTAATGAGTAATGGTGACGAGATTGAATTGTCACGTACGCATAAAATGGAATTCCTGCATCTATTAAACATCAGGTAATGAAAACTATAGCTTTCTATATTTTCATAACTTTCTCCTTGCCATTAATGCTGATATTCCCGTTAAAACTGCAAGCGCAACAATTAAGTTTTAAATTATACAATGTGAATGATGGATTACCCGGGGCTTCAACGTACGAAGCTTACCAGGACAGGAATGGTTATTTATGGATTTGCAGCCCAAACGGTATAAGCCGGTATGATGGACGGCAATTTGTAAATTATAGCCTTACTGATGGTTTACCATCACTTCGTACCAACACCGTTTTCCAGGATAGTTCAGGTCGTCTTTGGGTTGGCTCCGCTGCGGGAATGGCTCAATTTATAAACAATAGATTTATAATCTACCCGACAAGCGACGATTTTGATAATATCTATGTTTTCCGCTTTTTTGAAACGAATAATAAACAGTTATGGGCACTCACAAGCAAAGGGGCTTATGAATTTGCAGATAGTGTTTGGAAAAAAATATCACTCTATCCTGGCTTGGGAAGCAGTATTTGCAAAAGCATTGTGGAATTTGATGGTGAGTTATATGTAAATACTTCAAATGATATTATCTACAAAAGCAAAAATGGCAAATGGATTCATATCGCGTCCTCAAAGGATGATCATTCACCTTTTAATGTGATGTCTGTTCAAAATCATGAAATTTGGATAAATACGATCAACAACATTTATATTATTCGCAATCATCAACTCGTTCCTTTATTCAAAAAAAAATTACCTGGCAACAATTTTTTTTCTTATTTAGTTGATTCAAAAAAACGCCTTTGGCTGGAAAGTGAAAACTTTTTACAGGTTTCAATACCGGGAGATTGGCTGCATAGTTCTTTTTCAAAAAAAGGTGAGAATGGATATCCATCTTCTATTAATGAAGATGCCAGCCATAATATTTGGATTGGAACAATAGCAGGATTGTTGAAAATAAAAGATATTTCTTTTGACATACTAAATAAAAATAACAGTGCTCGTTTAAATGAAATATATAATTTGGTTGTGCTTCCTGATAGCAAAATACTTCTTTCATGCGGGCAAAAAAACGGCTTGCTTCTTTATGCAAATAATCAATGTAAACAAATAATGCCGCCAAATTCTACAGGCAATGAATATTATTATAAGGATCCTGTGGATTATTTTGCGTTCGACAATAAGAACAGCCTATGGATGTTAACCCGCTTCAGAAGATTTTTGCATTTTGATGGTAACAAACTGGAAGATTTCTCATCTGCATTAAAACTTAAAACAACTGAGCATGTGTATGATATGAAATATATAAAAAGCAGAAATCAATTTTTTATTTGCGCCGATTCTACTTTATTATATGGAAGCACTACAAAATTTTCCACCTTTATTCCCAATAATACCGGTGTTCCTGTTATTAAGCCAACAAGAGTTTACGAAACGAGAAACGGCTTATTGCTTTTGTATGTTGACGGGGTAGGCGTTTATTCCATCGATCAAACAAATAATCTTATTTCTCTTGTAAAAGAAACAGGCATTGTTGGAAGTAAAAAAGGCATTGAGTTAGGTGTTATTTTTTATGAAGATGCGCATAATAATTTTTGGCTATCCTTTCCAGGACTGGGTTTGTACGAGTATGGCTTTACAAAAAATAATCTTCTTTTTCTAAAAAATCATTTTAAAGACAAGGACGGTTTGCAAAGTAATGATATCGTTGGTATTGTCAATGACCACCAAAACAGGCTTTGGATAGCAACTCCCATGGGGTTAGATATTTTGCAGGAGAATAAAGCACACCAATGGGAAGTATTTAATTATGCAAGGGCAGAAGAACTTACTTTGACCAGGAGCGATTATGAAAGGCTAATAATCGATTCTGCGGGAAATGTATTGCTATCTACGCCCAATAAAATTTTAAAATTTCATACCGCAAACATCAAGCTACTAAAAGAACCACCACATGCAATTATCGAAAAAATTACACTTGCTTTTAAAGAAACCAATTGGAAAAAGTTAGATGATTCTTTATATACCTATTACCAGTTGCCTTACCACCCGGTTTTAAAATATACTCAGAATTCGCTCGGTATTTCCTTTAACGCAATTGATCTTTCCACCTCAAACTCCAGTCCTGAATATTCTTACAAATTAATGCCGCTTGATAAATCGTGGAGTAGCCCATCTAAATCAAAATTCGTATCATTTGCGCAATTACCTCCGGGAAAATACCAGTTTGAGGTAAAGGCAAAAGATCGTGCTTCGGGATGGAGCCAACCGGCATTTTTTAATTTTGAAATTTCTCCTGCTTTCTGGAACAGATGGTGGTTTCGTGTGATTATTATTGCTCTTGCCTCGTTCATAAT
>JBEPVG010000276.1:0-3641 GCA_041691175.1 Chitinophagaceae bacterium | reverse complement strand
ATTCAATGGATTTCCCCACATGCTACTTTTATAAGCTGAAAAGCTTTCACAGATTACCACCACCACATTAGGAGGGTTGGCTGGTGAAGTGGATTTATATATTCTGCGATAATTTAAAGTAGTACTATCCGGTTCGGCCACGTTAAGATATTTAGCCATAAGCGGATAATATTCCTTTACCTTTTTAATATCAAAATTTGAATTTCTGAATTTTAAAGTACTGAGAAAACTTTGCACAGGGTTTAATGAAAGATTGGCTTTAAAATTATCATCAAAAGAAAATGCATCGCTCCATCTAAGCGGATATTGGTCCAATCTTCCAAAAACCCCTAATCCTAATAATAATGCAAAAACAAATCCTATAGCAAACTTTGTGATTGAGTTCGAATTATAGACTGAGTTTTGAACCTTTTTGAACCATTTTAAAATCAGCCAGTATATCAGTGCTGTGCAAATTATAACCAAAAATAACAAGGTGAATACAGGGTAAGTTTCCCATATCATATTCATTGAAATTTTCGCATCCGAAAGATAATTCATTGCGCCTGCATTAAGCCTTTCATGCAAATAATCGAAATACTCAAAGTCAATGGCATACATCAATACGAGTGAAAGCGTAACTATGAAGAAATAAATTTTAAAAACATTTGCTGAAAATGAATTCTCAAATGGGTTGCAATTTTTTGTGATGAAAAGCCAAAGTAAAATGAGTATAAATAAAATGGCGATATAAATCAGAGTCGATTTGGTAGCATGCCCTTTAAACATAAAAAACATTAAAAGAACCATTATTATAATCGAGAAAAAAACTTCTACAATGCTTCCCACAGTAAGACGGTTTCTTTCATTGTATTTGAGATGAAGATTGCCGATTACAAAAGGAAAGAGAATGATTCCACTAATTATCCTGACATCAAAATGTAGCCCTAATAAAAACGAAGGAAAGCATTTGGAAAAGTTATAGCCTTGCGGAACAAAATGATAGAAAAATATCAACCGCATAATAGTCATGAAAATCAGGAAAGCTACTCCTGTAATAAACATCCATTTTACCAGACGTGGGAAGTTGGATTTTTTTTTCATCAGAAAAATTTAAGTGAAATTAAAAAATCAGCAAGGATATTTTTGTTATGAATTTGGCAAATGTAAATATTTAACTACGTTTTTTAATCAATAGTTATTTTTGCAATAATGAATTTGATGGAAATACAAAATGCGGCATTTCTCCCCGAGTCAATAAAACAATTTGATTATAATCTTTTTGCAAAAATGAATGGGCAATGGCACAATTCTTTTTTTGATTTTTTTTTTCCATTTATCAGGGAGCCGGAAGTATGGGTTCCATTTTATATCTTCCTTGTCTTATTTGTGACTATCAATTTTAAGGCAAGAGGATGGCTCTGGGTGCTGTTTTTCCTTTTTACTGTAATGCTTAGTGATTATGTAAGCAGCACTTTAATAAAGGATAATTTTTTTAGGTTAAGGCCCTGCCATGAC
Source organism: Chitinophagaceae bacterium (assembly GCA_041691175.1). Lineage (GTDB taxonomy): Bacteria > Bacteroidota > Bacteroidia > Chitinophagales > Chitinophagaceae > Ginsengibacter. The sequence goes on along the minus strand of JBEPVG010000276.1, from coordinate 2,144 downwards.
CCTTTTCTTTTTGGCCATATACGATTCCTGGTAGCATATTGCCCCATTAGTTCCAGTTTTACTTCTTCTCATGCAGTTAATCATTTTGCGCTGGCAATGTTTATATTTACAACTTTCAGAAAAACAATTAACCCAGCGTGGGCTTTAATTTTTATTTGGGCAGCTGCTATTTCGTATGCGCAGGTTTATGTCGGAGTTCATTTTCCATTCGATATATTTTGCGGAATGATAGTAGGCTTGATTCTTGGGTATATTCCAGCAACAATTTACAATCGTAAATTTGGATTGGAATTGCTAAAATGAAAAATTAAATATGGTTGAAATTATAATTTTACTTTTTTTAATTCTGTTGAACGCGTTTATCGTCATGTGTGAAATGGCGCTCGTTTCAGCAAAAAAAAGCAGGATAGAAGTGGCAGCAGCGCAGGGAGATAAAAAATCGCAGATAGTTTTAAAATTAAAAGAAAATCCCGAAATCTTTTTATCAACTACTCAAATTTACATCACACTTATTTCTATTTTAACAGGTGTTTATTCGGGCGAAAAGTTCAGTATTTACCTTCAGCCTTACCTGGCAAAAATAAATTTTATCAAGCCTTATTCAGCAACTGTTTCAATAGTAATTATTGTTATCATCGTAACTTTTCTGTCCATTCTTTTGGGCGAATTGATCCCCAAAAGAATCGCGTTGATGAATCCTGAAAAAATTGCGAAAAGTGTTGCGGTACCTATCAAAACACTTAGCGATATTTCTTATCCCTTGGTTTGGTTGTTAAGTTCTATGAGTTCGGGTTTTTTCAAGCTTTTTAATATTAAAAAAAGCTCGGACACACAAGTAACGGAAGAAGAAATAAAAGCGATGATCAATGAAGGAAGTGAGCTGGGCGCAATTGAAGAAGAAGAAAAAGATATTATTGAAAGAGTCTTTCATTTGGGCGACCGGAATATCACTTCCATAATGACGCACCGAACCGATATTGTATGGTTTGATAAGAATGAAGAACCATCTTCAGTTAAACAAAAAATAAAAGAATTCCAACATTCGGTTTATCCTATTTGTGCTGGTACGATTGATGATATCGAAGGCATTATTAATGTAAAAGATTTGTTTCTGAATCCTGATTCGCCATTGAATGAACTCATACGAAAAGCACTGTTTATTCCCGAAAATAATTCTGCTTACCAGGTTCTCGAAAAAATAAAAGTTACTAAAATTCCCCACGCTTTTATAGTCGATGAATATGGAAGCCTCCTCGGAATGATCACCGTAAAAGATATTTTGAGAGCTATTGTGGGAGAGATGCCGGAGGAAGAAGATGATGAATATGTTATTATAGAACGAAAAGATGGAACTTATCTAATTGATGGTCAAATACAGTTTTACGATTTTCTTACCAAGTTTGATAAAACCATTTGGATCAACGAAGGAGAAAACGAATTCGATACACTCGCGGGATTTATTTTGCATGAATTAAAACGTATTCCTGCTACCGGTGATGAATTTGAATGGCGCGGTTTTGAATTTGAAATTGTTGACATGGACGGGCAAAGGATTGATAAAGTATTGGTGAAAATCTCTGATGAAATAAGGAAGGAAATGGAAGATTAGCAAAGCTATTAGTTATAAGTTGCTGGTTAAGTGGAGGGCTAATAATTTTTTCTGGCCCAAAACTGCTTCATATTGTATTCAAATCATTTTTATGAAATTACTTCGTTTTCTGTTTTTTTCGATGATAATCTTACTTTCATTTGCCTGCAGCAAAACAAAAAGTTCAAATATCTTGCAGGGGAAGTGGTCAGTTTTAGATACTATGCACCAGTATCAGAATCCTCTTACACAAAAAACAGAAACAGACACCGTGGTAAGTTATTCCAATATTGAATTTCAAAGTAATGGGAATTACCTTATAAACGGCATTGATGGTGGAACATACAGCTTTATTAATGATTTAATATTTACAATGGAGCCATTTGGTTACCGGTATACTATCGTATCTATAGGTAATGGAAAACTTACAACGCGGCGCTCCGGTTTTAGTGGGGAACAGAAAATAATTAAAGATCCTAATACGCCTGGCATGTCCTGGTATGCGAATATCGATTTTGTTTTTACCGATTATCAAAAAAAATAATAAATTATTAGT
>JBEPVG010000275.1:0-3675 GCA_041691175.1 Chitinophagaceae bacterium | reverse complement strand
CCTACATTACTGGCAATCTGGCTCGCAGAAACAACTGCACCCCTTTTTACTTCAATATTTTTTTTGGTTTGAAATTGAAAAGAATTTATTTTCTGTTGATGCCCACATGAATAAAAGATTATTCCAAAGAATAAAATAACTACAACAACTTTTAATTTTTTCATTTGGTAACTTTTTTTCCAAATGTAAGTTTTATGAGTAAAATATGTTTGTTGGTTAGGGAATATTTTCAATTATTAATCAACCGGCTTTATTTTTTTTTGTAACAAGCATTTACCGGTTGTCCATTCCCTGATTGCTGATTGCTGTTTGCTGGTTACATTCGTACAATTAAATTTTTTTTAAAAATGCGTAAATATTTATTGTTCTTATTTTTTACTTGTTTTATTCAATCCACATTTGCCCAAGCTCCCAAAACTTATAATTCTTCTCAAATTTTCGAACAGATAAGAAAATTGGATGTGCTTGGCTCAGTTTTATACATCGCTGCACATCCGGATGATGAAAATACAAGACTTCTCGCATATTTAGCCGATGGCAAATTATACAGAACTGCTTATTTGAGTATGACAAGAGGCGACGGCGGACAAAACCTGATAGGGGATGAACAGGGCGTGGAATTGGGATTGATAAGAACACAGGAATTGTTGGCAGCAAGAAGGATTGATGGCGCTGAACAGTTTTTTACAAGAGCTTTTGATTTTGGTTACACAACAAGTCCGGTGGAAACGCTTGAATTCTGGAACCATGATAAAATATTAAGCGATGTAGTTTGGGTAATCCGTAAGTTTCAACCTGACATAATTATTACAAGATTTCCAACTACCGGAGAAGGCGGCCATGGACATCATACTACATCAGCAATCCTAGCCGGTGAAGCATTTGAAGCCGCCGCTGATCCTTCTAAATTTCCCGAACAATTTAAATATGGAGTAAAACCCTGGCAGTCAAAAAGACTGTTATGGAACACGTTTAATTTTGGAAGTGTCAATACAGAAAGGCCTGACCAGTTTAAAATTGACGCAGGCGGTTATAACGCGTTGCTCGGAAAAAGCTATGGTGAAATTGCCGCCCAAAGTCGTAGTCAGCATAAGACACAGGGATTTGGAGTACCCGCTTCAAGGGGCACTTCTTTGGAATATTTTAAAACCATAAAAGGCCCCGCGCCTTTTAACACATTGATGGATGGTGTACCTACCAATTGGTTAAGAATAAATGAGCAAAACATAGAAAAGATGGTGCAAAATTTAATCCGGGACTATTCATTTCAAAAACCACAAAACTCGTTGCCTGCACTGTTAAAAATATATCAGTCATTGAAAAATTCTCAGGATGGTTATTGGCGGACTGAAAAACTAAAGGAAGTAAAGCAAATAATAAAAGAATGCATTGGGCTGTATATGGAGACTACTACCAACACGATGTTTGCTGTGCAGGGCGATTCCTTGCGAGTAAATTTCGTTGCCGATAATCGTTTGGGTGCCCCCGTTAGTATATCTTCTGTAAGCATAGAAAATAAGAAATTTGATTTAAATGATCATTTACCAACAGATGAAAATGTTTCACATAGTTTCGAAATTTTAGTACCGGCAACGGCAAAAATTTCACAGCCGTACTGGCTTGCAGAGCCGATGAGCAAAGGTTCTTTTAATGTGTCTGACCAGGAGTTGATTGGCAAACCTCAGAATGATCCACAAACAGCGACGGTGTCTTTAAAAATTAATGGCGAAGAACTGGAATATGATATTCCTATTCAATATAAAACCAACGATCCGGTAAAGGGCGAGCAATATGAACCCTTGTTTATTATTCCAAAAGTTGAAGTGAAATCCGATCCTGAACTGGCTTTACAGATAGACGATGAGCAAAACCATACATGGGGTGTGGTGAACATCAAAGTGCATACTATTAATAATGGATCTGATAAAAATAATTATATACTTAAAGAAAACCATTCTGCAAATGTTATCCAGACGAAAGATAGTTCAGGTACTTTTTACCATATTAAAGATCCAAAAATAAAAAACGCTGAACTGATAGATTGGCAGGCCGTTGAAGGCGATCGCGTATATGATCTTTATAAAACATTAATAGAGTATCCGCATATTCCGAACATTATCTATTTTAAGAAAGCTGAATCAAAGCTGGTAGAAATAAATTTGACAAAATCAGGGAAAAAGATTGGTTATATTCCTGGCGCGGGTGATAAGGTTCTGGATGCTTTGCAAAAGATTGGATATGAGGTAACCATTCTTTCAGCAAAAGATATTACACCGGAAAATTTAAAACAGTTTGATGCAATTATTACGGGTGTAAGGGCTTATAATATTTATGAATGGCTTAATGATGCTTATAATACGCTGATGAACTACGTAAAAAATGGTGGTGTTTTGTTGGTGCAATATAATACCAATAATAACAATGGCCCTGTGAAAGCAAAGATCGGCCCGTATCCTTTTACCATTTCGCGGACGAGAATAACCGATGAAACTGCCGATGTGAAATTTGTACATCCTGAAAGTGTACTGATGAATTATCCCAATAAAATAATCCAGGAAGATTTTAAGGATTGGATACAGGAGCGAAGCACTTACCAGGCGGAAAATTATGAAGACCATTATCAAACACTTTTTTCCATGCATGATGCCAACACCTCTCCATCAGAGGGAAGCCTTATCTATACTGACTATGGAAAAGGAAGATTTGTATATTCAGGTTTGGTTTTCTTTAGGGAACTACCCGCGGGAGTACCAGGTGCGTATCGGTTATTTGCTAATTTAATTGCAAAACCGGTTGGAAATAAAAAATAAGAAATATGAAATTAAAAATAAGAAAGTGAACTTGGAACAGTAAACGTATAAATAGACAAGATTTGAATTTGCTGTTGGCAGCCCTTAAGAGGAGTAAAATAAAAACATTGGTCGAAGTTCAATGAATAAGTAATAAGCAAAATTAAAAATCGTCTTTTTTGTTGGTTTACTGTATGTTTAATCGCTAAGGAATCTTGAATTTAAAATAAATTTAATGATGAAAATCAATCGAAATATGGAGAAATATGAACCGAAAAAAAAAGCCACCAATTGGAATCTTTTGTACCTGGTTGTATTTCTATTTTTGGTTCTGCAGATTATTTTTTATTACTTCATCACAAAACATTTTTAATAAAATTTCCATAAGGATTAGAATGTTATTTGCCCGTAAAAATTCCTTTCATAAATATCAGCAAACATGAGTTACCAGGATTGGATTGTGCTTATTGTAACGCTGAGTGGTATTATTATTTACGGCGTATATAAAAGTAAGACGACCAAAAATCTTGACGGATATTTTTTGAGCAACCGCGATATGCCCTGGTATTTGGTGCTGTTGAGTATTATGGGCACACAGGCCAGCGCCATCACCTTTATAAGCGCGCCGGGACAAGCTTACACAGACGGGATGCGCTTTGTACAATATTATTTTGGTTTACCCTTAGCCATGATCGTTATATGCATCGTGTTTGTTCCTGTATTTAATAAATTAAAAGTTTATACTGCTTATGAATTTCTGGAAAATCGATTCGATTTAAAGACTAGAACACTTACTTCTTTTCTCTTTCAGGTATCGAGAGGATTGTCTACTGGACTCTGTATCTATGCGACTGCATTAATATTGAGTTCACTGCTCGTCTGGAAT
>JBEPVG010000274.1:0-3682 GCA_041691175.1 Chitinophagaceae bacterium | reverse complement strand
TTACCGTTTCCTCTCATACAGCTCTTTCTAATTTTCTTTTTTTATGTGGCGGCCCAACTTCAATGGGTAGCTATCGCGACATAGAGGTTATTCGCGGAAACGAAGTAAAAAGAACTGCTGACTTGTATGATTTTTTAATTGGTGGTATTCAAAAAGACAACATCCTTCTGCAGGAAGGGGATGTGATCAGAATTCCCTATTATAAAAATAGAGTTAACCTTTCGGGAGAAGTGAAAAGACCCGGTAAATTTGAAATGCTCGACGATGAAAATTTTAATGATCTATTGAAATACAGCGGCGGTTTCACTGATAATGCATTTAAGGGAGCGGTGACGGTGATACGGATTACAGACACGGAGAAAAAAATTATTGACTTGAACGCAGGCCAATACAATAGTTTTAAACCAAATGGAAGTGATAAATATATAGTTAGAAAATTACAAGATGAGTTTGGAAACCGCATCGTCATTTCCGGATCGGTTTTAAGACCCGGACCTTATGAATTGACTCAAAATCTTACCATCAACTCTTTGATCGAAAAGGCGGGTGGATTAACACGGGATGCTTATACAAAAAGGATTTCTGTTTTCAGATTTTTGAAAAATAAAATGCCAATTATGGTGTCCGTTGATCTTGATTCAACTGCTGAATCGAAGGATTTGTTTCTAGTCAAAGACGATTCAGTAGCAATTCATTCTATTTTTGAATTTCATGATAGCAATTATGTTTCTATTGAAGGAAATGTAAGAAAACCGGGAATGATTCCATGGCGCGAAAATATTTCACTTCGTGATGTTTTACTTTCTGCGGGAGGCATATCTGCGTTTGGTGATTCTTCTACAATAGAAATATCAAGAAGAATAAAAAATGTCAATGTGGATAAAGCCAATCATAATGAAAGCCAGATTTTTAATATTGATTTAACCGGCAAAAATGAACAAGCCGAAGATGTGCTGCTCCAGCCTTACGACATAATTATTATCAAAATGCTTTCAGGCTATAGCGCTCAGCGAACTGTACTTGTTTTAGGTGATGTAAAAAGCCCCGGACGATATGGATTGGAAAGAAGTGGCGATAAAATCAGTGATGTTTTGAAACGGGTAGGTGGGTTTAAAGCCTCTGCTGATAGTTCTTCCATCACAATTCGCAGAAGTGTGAGATCAAATCTGACTGTTGCTGAAAGAGAGCGGCTTTTTCAAAGAATTTTAAATATCAATCCGGATAGTCTTTCTCTACATCCACGTCTAAAAGATGAACTATATAAATCGTATGATTTGATAAGTGTTGATCTCAACAATGCACGTATAAATCCAAATAATTCTGAAAATCTTGTTTTAGAAGATGGGGATGTTCTTACGGTTGACCGAAATTCCAACCTTGTAAAAATATCAGGAGAAGTATATAATCCTACTATAATTCCGTACAAGGAAAATAAAAGTTTGAAATATTATGTGCAGCAAGCTGGCAGTTTTACTCCATTTGCTAGAAAAACGGGCGCATTGGTCATTCGCCCGGATGGGAAAGCTGCTTCTGTAAAACATTTTTTATGGTTTAAATTTTATCCTTCTGTAACAGCAAGATCGGAAATATTTGTTCCTCAGAAAGTGAAGTCCAACAGGCCGAAACTGGGTGTTGCAGAATTGGCATTAATTGTTTCTGCTTTGGGAATAGTTGCTAACGTGTTGATTAATTCCTCAAAATTATAAATTAAAAAGACATTATGGTTTTAGAAGATGATGATAGGAGTCGGAATAAGAATGCTGGAAATCCGGTCATCAATAGCGTAATTTCTTTCATAAAATTTGTTTTTAGAAATTGGATTGTAGTTGTAATTGTAGGAATTGTTGCCGGTATTTTGGGTGTTGTATATTCAACTTACAAAATTCCTGAATATAAAAGCCGTCTCACTTTTGCTTTAGATGATGCAGACAACGGAGGAGGTATTGCAAATATTATGAACATTGCATCTCAGTTTGGATTAAATTTTGGCAGCAGCAAAGATTTATTTTCCGGAGATAATATTTTAGAAATAATGAGAAGTCGCAGAATGATCGAAAGGGTGCTTCTTTCTGTTGATACCTTTTCCAATAAGCCATTTACGCTTATTGAATATTATTTAGAAAAATCGGGAAAACTAAAAGCTAATTCCAAAATAAAAGACACCCATTTTCCTCCAGGGCAACCCAGATCGGCTTTTTCTTACCAACAAGATAGTTTGCTATATAAAACTTACCAGGATTTTTCTGAAAAAAATGTAGTCGCTCAAAGACCAGATCGTAAACTTAGTATTTATGAAGTTAATGTCACCAGTCCGGATGAAAAGTTTACAAAGGATTTTACAGATAGAATAGTTGCTGAGACTAACAACTTCTACGTCGAGATTCGCACAAAAAAGGCCAAAGAAACTCTTGTTATTCTTGAAGACAGAGCAACAGCAATGAAAAATAATTTAAACTTGAGTATTACGAATAAGGCTGCCGTTCAGGATGTAAATATTAATCCAGCATTTTCTAATGCGCTGGTTCCGGTTCAGAAGCAACAGGCAAATATCCAGGTATATGGTGCTGCTTATGGAGAATTGTTTAAGAATCTTGAACTGGCTCGCTTTCAGTATTTGAACGGAATTCCTCTGATGCAGATAATCGATCCAGCAAACTATCCAATGGAAAAAATTAAAAGCGGTAAGTTGAAAATGGCTATTATTTTTGCACTTCTTGCGGAGCTGTTGACTCTATTTATCATTGCTACCAGGAATTTATTCCGAGATACTGATTCCCCGAAATAACGAAACGACTTTATTAATCCATTTCTATCAGAATTAAAAAATCGTACATCTATTATATTCTAACATCAAGATGGATTTATTTTCAAAATTTAAAAAAGATTATTTCAATTACCTTGTCAGTATTATTTTACCTTCGTTAATTTCGGGTCTTTCAATCCCTGTTTTCAAACATTTACTTGGTGCAAAAAGTTATGGGAAATTTTCTATCTGGCTCAATGCTATTCTCATCCTTACTGCAATTCTTTCAGGTTGGATCGCTCAAAGTGTCATTCGGTTTTTCCCAGCCAGCGCTGATAAACATTCCTTTTCCCGGCAAGCAGTTGCATTATCTTTAAAAACACAATCTATTTTTTTTATTCCTGTTTTTTTGATAGCATTTTATATTAGCCATGATCTTTTTTTAGCAATCTTATGTTCTTTGGTAATGTTGGCAACATCAATTCAGTTTTCTGTGCTTCCTATTATTCAATCTAGCTTTTTATCAAAAAAAATAATCTCCTCAGAAACGATCCGAATATTTACTTATGTAGGGGTTGCCATTTTTCTATTAAAAGTTTCAGGTCTGTCTTATCTGTATTCTTTATTCATTGCAGTTTTCACCTCCTATTTTTTTTCGTTAATTTTTTTAATAATACAGGCTTTAAATTTTTTTAAAGAGCAGTCTTTGGTTTCAAATAAAAAACCTGAAAAGATTTATTTATTTAAAAGTTTTTTTAATTACGGTGCACCGCTTTCCTTGTGGTTTGTTTTTGCATATCTTACTTCTTACATTGATAAATTATTTATGTTTAAACCGCAAGTGCGGCTGAAGATATTTTTTCTTCAGTTAAGTGTATAGGTTTTCTTTTGTGCAGAGAAAATAAAAACCATCCAACATTATTTCTGATAAAAAGATTG
>JBEPVG010000273.1:0-3685 GCA_041691175.1 Chitinophagaceae bacterium | reverse complement strand
ACCTTACTAACCGTTAGTTTCCAGGCCATCAAAGCTGCTATTGCCAACCCGGTAAAGAGTTTGAGAAGTGAATGATCATTAAAGTGCAGATTACTGAATATAATTTTAATAGGTAAGTAAAAGCTAAAAGGATTATCAATCTCCCAACAGTTTCATTTTGTAAGCCGCTTTCACTAGACCGGCAGTATTTTTTGCGTTCAGTTTATGGAGGAGATTTTGCCGATGTGTATCAACCGTTTTTTTTGAGATAAACAGTTTTTCAGCAATTTCCTCAGTAGATAATTCCATTGCGATCAATTTAAGTATTTCCAATTCCCGCTTGGTTAATTGTGCACTTCCAAACCTATTTGAAGGCTTATGATTTTCATTTGATTCAAGAAGTTTAAGTGCAATTTCATTACTATAAAAAATGTTTCCTGACAGAACTGTAATGATTGCTTTTAAAAGCTCCTCAGATTCTATATCTTTTAGAATGTATCCTTTTGCTCCTGCGTCTCTGACGCTTTCGACATATGCCAGCTCATCATAATTACTTAAAACAATAATTTTCATTCTTGGTTTAAATCTCAGGATACGGCGGATAGTTTCCAGTCCGGAAATTTCGGGCATTTGATAGTCCATTATGACAATATCAAAATCGTTTTGATTTATTTTCAAGATTGCCTGGGCACCGCTATCTGCTTCAGTGATTTGAATATTCAGGTTTTTTTTTAGAGATGAAAGCATTTTCTTTAATCCTTGCCTTAACATTTTATGATTATCTACAATTAGGGTGTTCACTAAAGGTTTTTCCTTTTTTATAGTTTGAAGCTGGGCCATATTTGTTGATGAGTTGGAATTAAAATTTTGATTGACGTTCCCTTACCGATCTGTGTAGTAATTTTGGTGACGCCATTGTGTGATTTTATTCTTCCCTGAATATTTCTAAGGCCCATGCCGTCAGAACGTTTTTTGGTATCGAAGCCTTTACCGTTATCTGTAAAAATTATTTTGAGTAAGTTGTTTTCAAAAGAAAACACCATTTTGATTTTGTCAGCTCCTCCATGTTTTATTGAATTTGATAAAATTTCCTGTGAGATTCTAAAAAGATCAAGTTGAAGTTCCGGAGAGATTTCAGGGAGACGGGTATTCTTTACAATTTCAAATTTTGCAACTTTATTATACCTTGATGCAAATTCTCTTATTGCTTTTAAAAGTCCAAATTCCTGCAGTGATGGTGGTATCAGGTTAAAGCAAATAGTTCTAACTTCCTGAATTACCTCTGAAAGAATTTTATTGGATACAATCAGGGAAGGTTTGATTTTTTTGCTTTTTACAATTCTGAGACTTGAATTTATTTGAAATTTTGCGGCGGCCAATTGCTGGACGAGACTATCGTGTAAATCTTTCGAAAGTCTTTTTCTTTCACTTTCTTCTCCCTGGATGATAGCATGCATGATAAGGTTTTGTGCGTGAAGTTCCTCTGAGATATCCGTAGCGGTCATGATTAAAAGTTCTTTACCGAAAGCATCTTTGAATGTAGTTGTCTGTGCACGTACAGGGATATTATACCCATTTTTTATTGTTAGGATGTTATAATTGTGCGGTAATGATTTATGTGTACCGGGAATATTTTCATTATCCACTGAATTTTTTTTATAGAAGCGGTAAATATTTTTGCCCGTTATTTCCTTTTTTGAAAATTGTAATTTTATTTCTGCTGCTTTGTTTACATCCAGAATTATTCTTTTTTTATTTAAAATAAAAACCATTTCAGATACAGAGTTGAAAATACTATTAAAATAAATTTTTGAAATGGTAACATCATTTAATTCTTCACCGAGCATATTAATGCCATTGCTGATTGCATCTAATTCATCTTTTGTGTCCGAGATTCTAATACGTTTGTTGAAGTGTCCAGTAGAGTATTCTATCAATCTGGAATTAATTTCTTTTAATCGTCTATCCATGACCCTTAGTTTAATTCGTGCTTGTAAATTGTTGCAACCATTTTTCTGCGGATGAAATTTTCGAAAAAAGTTTTACCGGTATTGTTGTTTTATTTACCATCAGGAAAAAGTTTCCGAGAAGCTTGCTAAAAGGAGAGTTTACAATAATAGCGGTGGCAGAAACGCCTTCAGTACCTTTTGATGATGCAAGAAATTCCCGTGCAGCTTTATCTATACTCTTCACTCCCTGGCCGAAAATTATGGCTGCCATTTTTTGCCCACGGGTGAAGGCTTTTCGTTGAAGAACTATTTTTTGAGCGACATCGAGATTGATAATTAGGTTCGTCCTGTAAGAAACAATCAGAATGTTATCCTTTATACGGAGGTGAGCGAAAGGTGTATCATACTCCATAGAATAAAAGTAATTTTTTTTTCTGAAAATTAGAAGAAGCAAGTATTTGTACCTAAGAAAAATTCTTAGAGGGTCATTTTAAAAATCAGTATTTGTACTGATTTTTTAGAGCGAATAAAATTTCAAGTTTGTGAAAATATTAAGCAACTAAAAATTTTATTATGAGCAAGACCAATTCATTTTATGAAACCGTTGATCAAATTGTAACCTATGGTATTGAAAAAAACATACTTCATTTATTCACTGAAGATCTTCCGTTTCAGGGAACAAAAATCAAGATTAATGGTAAGGAGGTTTTAAATTTTGGTTCCTGTAGTTACCTGGGATTAGAATTTGATCCAAGATTGAAGGCGGGTGCAATTAAGGCTATTGAAAAATATGGCACCCAGTTTTCTGAATCCAGGGCTTATGTTTCTGTTGGGAGCTATAAGGAGCTTGAGAACCTGCTTGAAAAAATTTTTGAAGCTTTTTGTGTAATTACTCCTACGACTACTCTTGGACATATTGCCAATATTCCTGTATTGGTAGGTGATGATGATGCGGTTATTATGGATCAGCAGGTTCATAATTCTGTTCAGACTGCGGTTCAGATTGTGAAGGGCCGGGGAGTGTACATAGAGTTACTCAGGCACAACAGGATGGATTTGTTAGAAGAGAGAATTAAAGAATTAAGGAATAAGCATAAAAAGATATGGTATATGGCTGATGGAATTTATTCTATGTTTGGAGATTGCACTCCGATAGACAAAGTGTATGAGTTTTTAGATCGTTATCCTGAATTTTATTTTTATGTAGATGATGCTCATGGGATGAGTATTCTTGGGAAGCACGGAAGAGGTTTTGTGTTAAGTAATCATCAGATACATCCAAAGATGATGCTTACTACTTCTTTAAATAAAGCTTTTGCTTCGGGTGGAGGGCTTTTGGTTTTTGGAGATAAAGAGTTGGCGAGAAAAGTTGGATCAGTAGGAGGGCCGCTGTTAAGTTCCGGGCCGATGCAACCCTCGGCAATAGGTGCCGCTATTGCTGCTGCAAAGATTCATTTGAGTGATGAGATTGTTGAGATGCAGGAGAGGTTAAAAGACAATATTGAATTCACTCTTTTGGTGTTGAAAAAATATAGGTTGCCTCTCATTTCAAAAGCCGGTGCAGCTATATTTTTTGTCGGGGTTAGTTTACCAAAACTGGGACACAATATAGTCAGGAGAATGCTTGATGAAGGATATTATGTAAACCTTGGAGTTTTTCCAACTGTTCCGATGAAGCAGACCGGGATTCGGTTTACTATTACGAGGCTTCACACTTTTAAGGAGATTGAAAGAATGATCTCAAAGCTTTCTGAGGT
>JBEPVG010000272.1:0-3696 GCA_041691175.1 Chitinophagaceae bacterium | reverse complement strand
GCAATCATTATGAATATGAAGTTGGTCATTTTGAAAATGCAATTGAAATTCCTTCCGACACTTTTCGGGCCCAATTGCCGATGGCCGTTACTATGCTTGAAGAAAAAAAAGACAAAAACATTATCATGTATTGCACCGGTGGAATTCGTTGTGAAAAGGCCAGTGCTTATATGCTGCGCAATGGTTTTAAAAATGTTTATCACCTTGAAGGCGGGATTATCCAATATGCCAATAAAGTAAGAGAAGAACATTTATCCAATAAATTTTTAGGAAAAAATTTTGTATTTGATGGCAGGCTGGGAGAGAAGATTGGCGATGAAATAATCAGTCGTTGTCATCAATGCGGTGCTCCATGCGATACGCATACGAACTGCGCAAACGAAGCGTGCCACCTGCTTTTCATTCAATGTGCTGCATGTGCAGAAAAATATGAAGGTTGTTGCTCAGAAGAATGCCAGTCAATAAATCATTTACCCGAAGAAGAAAGAAAACAAAAAAGAAAAGGTGTAAAAAACGGAATAATGATCTTTAATAAATCAAGAAAAAGAATGGATGGTTTGATGAAAAAATAGATTTCAGTAAACAAACAAATAACACGATTTTTTATTTTGTTTTGAATCTATAACATTACAAAATTCACTCAATAATCAATCACCTGCTCTTCCATCACTTCAGGCATTTTTCTGAATTCATATTGCTGGTTTCTTAATTGAGGTTCAAATCCCGCTTCTCTTATCGCATCCTGAATTCCTTTGCTGGTAAAGCGATGCGGCGCGCCGGCAGCACTCACTACATTTTCTTCAATCATAATACTTCCAAAATCATTTGCTCCGGCATGCAGACAAATCTGCGCTATTTGTTTGCCTACTGTAAGCCAGCTTGCCTGGATATTTTTTACATTCGGCAACATAATCCTGCTCATCGCAATCATCCGGATATATTCCTGTGGCGTAGTAAGATTATGAACTCCGCGAATTCGTGTTAATAAAGTATCTACATCCTGAAATGTCCAGGGAATAAAATTTAAAAAGCCTACAGAACCCTGCGGTTTCCTTGCCTGCACGTCTCTTAATTTTAGAAGATGTTCAAACCGTTCTTCAATCGTTTCAACATGCCCAAACATCATCGTAGCAGAAGTTGTCAGGTTTAATTTATGTGCTTCCGTCATGATGTCAAGCCATTCCTGCGAGCCGCATTTTCCTTTACTGATTAATCGTCTCACCCTGTCCGTTAGTATCTCCGCGCCCGGCCCTGGCATGGAATCTAATCCGGCTTCTTTCAAAGCCATCAAAACTTCACGATGAGTAGATCTTGAAATTTTGGTAATGTGCGCTACTTCCGGTGGACCGAGAGCATGAAGTTTTAACTTCGGAAATAATTTTTTTAATTCTTTAAAAAGATTGACATAATAATTTAAATCCAGGTCAGGATGATGGCCGCCTTGTAACAACAATTGTTCGCCGCCATATCTGAAAGTTTCTTCGATTTTTCTTTTATAAGTTTCTATATCTGTAACGTAGGCCTCTTTGTGGCCGGGGATTCTGTAAAAATTACAAAATTTACAATTGGCAATGCAAACATTCGTTGTGTTTACATTTCGGTCAATAATCCAGGTAACTTTTCCATGTGGTACTTGAATTTTTCGCAGCTCATCGGCGACCGTCATCACTTCTGCCAGCGCAGCATTTTTAAATAAAAATGTACCTTCTTCTACAGAAAGGAATTCGAAATGTAAAGCTTTTTGTAATAATTCTGATGTAGTCATTGTAGGTTATTTACTTTGCATTTTCTCTGAAATAATTTAAACAAAAATACAGTCAATAAATCCTAAATTTAATTTTTGTAAATTATGAAGCTTTTATTATACCTGATATTTTCTTTTTCGACCGGCAGCCTAATAGCGCAGGAAATGTATTTGGAAAAGCCTGCCAGGTTTGTCACTGAATTTAATTTTAAACAATTAACCGGAGGAGTTATATTGTTGAAGGCCCGGTTTAGTAATGTTGCTGATACTTTTAATTTTATATTAGATACAGGCAGTGGTGGTATTTCATTAGATTCTACCACGACTGAAAAATATCAGATTCCCCACGTTCCTTCAGGAAGATACATTTATGGAATTGCCGGCGTTCGCAAAGTGGATTATGCAAAAAATCAAACACTTTCATTTCCGGGATTGACGGTTGATAGCCTTGATTTTTATATCAATAATTATGAAGTATTATCCAGTGTCTATGGTATCAAAATAGATGGAATTATTGGCTATAGTTTTTTATCGAGATACATTGTAAAAGTAAATTTTGATAGCCAGAAAGTTAGTATTTTCGAGCCGGGTTTTGTCAGGTATCCCAGTAAAGGAGCCTTGCTGCATCCAAGTTTCAGGGGGTTACCGGTTGTTCCATTAACTTTTAGGGATGCTAAAAAGATTAATGGCAATTTTTACTTTGACACAGGGGCGGGACTTTGTTTTTTAATCAGTAAACAATTGAAGGACGATAGTTCTATTTTACTTAAAAAAAGAAAACCGAGACCTATAGAAGTGCAGGGGTTGGGCGGCAAAAAAAGAATGCAACTTACCTTAATAAAGGAATTGAATGTTGGCTCTTACAAATTTCGAAAAGTGCCCACTTATATTCTTGACGACGAAAACAATATTCTGGCATATCCCAAACTTGGAGGATTAATTGGTGATGATATTTTACGCCGTTTCAATTTAATTATTAATTATCCGCAGAAGGAGATTCATCTTTGTCCCAATACTCATTTTCGTGATCCGTTTGATTATTCCTACACAGGAATGACGATGTATAACTTAGATGATGCGGTGATTATTGATGATATCATTGAAGGTTCACCCGCTGATAAAAGTGGCTTAAAAAATGGAGATGTTATTATGGCTGTCAGTAATAATTTTAGCGCTAATGTAGAAACTTATAAAAATCTTTTACAAAAAACAGCAGAGAAAATTCAAATATTGGTTATGAGAAATAACAAGCCTGTTTTATTGTTTCTAAAAGTTGGCCGCATCAGGTGATTTTACTTTCCGAAATATTTATTCAGCATTATTTTCATTCTTTTTTTCACTTATTTTTCTTCATCTTTTTAGTACTATTTGGGAAATAATTTGCTTTAGCGCAATTTTGCAGCTATGATCAAATTTGAAAAGTTCGTTTTAAATAACGGGTTGCGGGTAATTGTTCATGTAGATAAAAGCACCCCGATGGCGGTTGTTGATGTTATGTATGATGTAGGCGCAAGAGATGAAGATGAGGCGCACACTGGTTTTGCTCATTTGTTTGAACATTTGATGTTCGGAGGTAGCCTTCATATTGAATCTTACGACGAGCCTTTGCAAATGGCTGGAGGAGAAAATAATGCTTACACAACTAACGATCTTACCAATTATTATTGCCAATTGCCAGCAGAGAATATTGAAACAGCATTCTGGTTAGAAAGTGACCGGATGTGTTCGCTTGCTTTCGATGAAAGTTCTTTGGAAGTTCAGCGTAAAGTGGTAAGCGAAGAATTTAAAGAGCAATATATGAACCAGCCTTATGGCGATGTCTGGCACAAGCTTCGTGAACTTTCATATAAAGAACATCCGTATAAATGGATGACGATTGGCAAAGATTTAAGCCACATTGAAAATGCAAAATTGCAGGATGTAAAAGATTTCTTTTTTAAACATTATACGCC
>JBEPVG010000271.1:0-3718 GCA_041691175.1 Chitinophagaceae bacterium | reverse complement strand
ACTTAACGACTATACAAAAAGCAGGGCCAGACAACTGGCGGAACTTGGTTATTTCGCCATGGCCATTGATATGTATGGCGATGGAAAATTAGCGGCCGATCCTAAAGAAGCACAGGCAATGGCCACTCCATTTTATAAAGATCCACATTTGGCGAAAACTCATATAGACGCCGCGATCAATAAGATAAAAACGTTTCCGGAAACAGACACCGCCAACGTAGCCGCGATCGGATACTGCTTCGGTGGTTTTATTGTTTTGAATGCGGCTAAACTCGGTGCAGATCTTAAGGGCGTGGTTACTTTTCACGGCGGACTTTCCGGAGTAGCTCCAGACAAGAATCTTCTGAAAGCAAAGATACTGGTGTGTCATGGAGGCGATGATGCTTTTGAAAATCCTAATGTTGCAGAATTTAAAAAACAAATGGATTCTGTAGGCGCTGATTATACTTTTAAGATTTATCCAGGTGCTACGCACGCTTTCAGCAATCCGGATGCTACTGCAGTGGGCGAGAAATTTAATATGCCTATTAAATACAACGCAGCAGCCGACACGGCTTCATGGAATGACATGAAAACTTTTTTGAAAAAATTATTTTAGAAAGGAAAGGGTGCATTTCAAATCCGATGGCTATCGGACTCACTTAACTTGCCCGGCTATATGGTTATTTGTTTAGGTTGATAAGTAGATTAAAATAAAATTAAAAAGTTCCCGTTTATTTTATTTTCTTTGTGCCACCACAAACTACTTCAGCCATGAGATTTTATTTGGAGCCGTGGCTATCTCTTATAAAGAAGCCGGTTCTTCTCATTACATTTATTTGCATAAACTTTTATACAGTCTTCGCTCAGCAGACAACATTTACCCCTGCTATTGAAAATGATGCTCAGCTTAAATCAATCTCCAGCTCTTTGGAAAAGCGCTATCAACAGGATATTGCGTTGCTGCCTTCCGAAAATAAAAAAGAACTTGTAAAAATATATAAGCAACGATGGGATAACATTCAGGATAAATTTGATAAAAAAGAAATTTATACTGATGCACACGCGCAGCAATATCTTGATGCGATAATCGCCGAGATAGTAAAAGCAAATCCTTTACTAAAGAAGAAAGAATTTAAATGTTATTTCTCAAGATCTGGCATTCCCAACGCGGCCTACCTCGGTGAGGGATTGATCGTTTTTAACATGGGGTTATTCAGCAGGCTCAATAATGAAAGCCAGGCAGCGTTTGTTTTGTGTCATGAACTGGCTCATTTTTACCTCAACCACAGCGAAAACAGCATACAAAAATATGTAGCCACGCTTAATTCCGATGAAGTGCAAAAGCAGCTTCGTAACATTAAGAAAACAGAATATGGAAAGCGACCGGAGCTGGAAAAATTACTCAAAGGATTAACCTTTGATACACGCCGCCATGGCCGCGATCATGAAAGCAGCGCAGATTCTATGGGAGTGGAATTTTTACGCAATACCCGCTTCGATATTGCAGAATCTCTCACAGCCCTTGCTCTGCTTGATTCTATTGACACAGATACTTTAAAGACAGACGTTGTATTGCAAAGTTTATTTAATGCAAAAGAATACCCGTTTAAAAAAAGATGGATCGCTAAAGAAGAAGGATTGTTAGGAGGACATGCTCAATTGAAAAAGGATGAAAGCTTCGCGGATTCATTAAAAACCCATCCTGACTGTAAATTAAGAATAAAGATTTTGGAACCGGCAGTACTAAAATATCAATCCGGATCATCTTCAAAAAACATTATCGATAAAGTAAAGTTTGAGGAACTTAAAAATATCTTCAGGTATGAAGTTATAGAGTACGATTTTACTTCTGATAATTACACAAAAAGCCTACAGCATACTATTGAACTTTTGCAGGCAAATCCTTCGGACCCTTACCTTGTAAGCCAGATCGGCAAAATTCTCAATGGCTTTTTTGATGCACAAAAAAATCATACACTCGGTAAAATAACCGAATTACCGGCGCCATATTTTGAACCCAATTACAATCTTTTATTGCAATTTGTACAAAATCTCTTCCTCGAGGATTACGCGGCTATCAGTTATTATTTTCTAAAACAATATACTCCGCAAATGGACATTTATCCGCCATTTAAAAGTGCATTTAATAAAAGCATTCAAATAGTAAAACAATAAAATTAAATTCAAAAAAATTAAATTCAAACAACCCAAAATGTATAAAATGAAAAAACAATTTCTGATCACGATCTGCCTTTTCTTTTTTGTTTCCCTTATGGTACAGGCTCAAAGTAAGCTAAGCGTTGATAAAGTATATTCTACTTATCTCCGAAATAGCGGCACTATTATGGAAAATAACCAGATAAAAGGATACTTTTTTCTTTATCAAAGCGATAAAATAGATAAGCACACCAATGAATATACGTTGCAAATACTTGATCAAAACCTTAATAAGGTTAAAGAAATAAAGTTTGAAGATTCTAAAAAAATAAGCTTGCTTGAGGCATCCTATAATGATAACAGCCTCGCTTTTCTTTTTAAAAATGCAGATCAGAAGACACTTGATATGAAAATTTATGATATGGATGGAAAATTAAAATTTTCATACAGCCGCGAATATGATAAGAAAACTGATGATTTGATGAAACAATATGAAACAATGCATACAGATGAGGGAACCAACCAAAATGTTTTTGATGTAGGCGGACAGGGATATGTATCCGTACTTCCCTTGCGCGATGGCAAGCAGCGCACTTACGAAGTAGATTTTTTTTCATCTGAACAAAAAAAGCAATGGAGCTATCTTCCGGATGACGATGAAGAACGCTTTGCAGCAGCGGAATTTCTTGGAAGTACTGAAGATTTAATTATATTGGAAGTAATGAAAAAGAACCGCAAAATGAGCGGTAAAATGACTGCTCACCTCGTGGGCATTAATATCAAAACGAAGAAAAAGGCATTTGATATAGAAGATTCTGATGATGGCGAATACAAATTTGTTCCGACCAGTGTTGCGCCTCTGAAAGGTAAAAATGAAATATTGGTTATGGGAAGCTATTTTAATAAAGGCGATAATATTGTTAAGGACTTCAGCCAGGGCCTGGCGGTGTATTCAATAAACAATGAGGGTAAAGTACTCACAAAAACCTATAATTCCTGGGAAGATGATTTCGGAAAATATCTTCCGCTTAATAAAAAAGGCAAACTTGATAAAGTAGGTTATTTATATATTCACAAGCTGGTACAAACACAGGGCGGAAAAGTCTTCGCAATAAGTGAAGGTTATAAGAGGCAAGCCAGTGTTGGTGGTATAGCTCTTACGGCTTTACTGGCTGCAGGCGGGGGACATTCTAATGCAGTGGGGGTTACCAAAATTGTGGTAACAGATATGGTAATTATGGAATTTAACGAGAAGTTTAAAGTAACGAATGCTACCATTTACGACAAAACGAATAATACTGTAGAAGCATCTGCAGCAAGTGATTACGCAAGCCAGCATGCAATAGCATTATCAGTTAAAATGAGAGGTGGCTTTGATTATGAATTTACCACAGGCGATATTGACAACGCCAGTTTTACAGTTTGTTACAGTGATTGGGTAAAAAGCTCTGAATACAAAGGAAAAACTTTTAATTCGATACGATACAATGGTTCTAAATTTTCGACAGATAAAATTGAACTTAAATCTAAAGCAAGCACAATGAAAGTTTTTCCTGCAAAAGCAGGTTCAGTAATGATC
>JBEPVG010000270.1:0-3739 GCA_041691175.1 Chitinophagaceae bacterium | reverse complement strand
TTTTCTTCCGCATCTTTACCAGTAAAAATACCACCGCTGGCAATCAGTGGAATTTGTCTGCCGGATTTTTTGTAAAAATATTGAAGCACTTCCGTGGATCTTTTTTGCAAAGGTTTTCCACTCAATCCGCCATTACCGATCTTTTCAATTTCTTTTTGAGATGCGGATAATCCTTCCCTCGCAATAGTAGTATTAGAAACGACCAAACCGGATAATTTTACTTCAACAGCCAGGTCAATAATATCATCCAATTGTTCATTCGTAAGGTCCGGTGCGATCTTTAAAAATATAGGTTTGGGAATGAGTTTCTCATTATTTATTTGTTGCAAATTTTCAAGAATCACTTTCAATGCACTTTTCTCCTGTAATTCACGCAGGCCGGGCGTGTTCGGGCTACTTACATTCACGGTAAAATAATCGACGCAATCAAATAATTCATTAAAACAAATTTCATAATCCTTCCAGGCATCTTCATTGAGTGTAGTTTTATTTTTACCAATATTCCCGCCAATGATCATTTTATTTTCATTATTTTCACGTTTACTTTTCCAGTCTTCCAATCTCTTTTTTATAACTTTTACACCATCGTTATTGAAGCCCATCCTGTTGATAAGAGCCCTGTCTTTGGGTAACCTGAAAAGTCGGGGTTGTTCATTTCCTTTTTGAGCAAGTGGTGTAACTGTTCCGATTTCTATAAAACCAAAACCAAGTGCATTGAGTTCGCGCAGGTACAAAGCGTTTTTGTCAAAACCGGCACCGAGTCCAATGCTATTTCTAAAAGTAAGTCCAAAAATTTCTTTTCGTAAAGAAGCTTCTTTTGGTGTGAAGGAATTTTCAATTAACCTATGAATAAATGGAATACTGCAACCGGTTTTAAACAATTTCATAGATGCATGATGGACTGCTTCCGCGGGAAACAAAAACATGCAATTACGCAAGAGCGGATAGAACATGGCGCGAAGATATAGTTTGCAGAAATATTTTTAAAATGAGGTTTTATGGCTCTACTTTCTTCTTTGTTTTTGAAGTCTTTTTTATGCCCAATAAAGGTTGCATATAACTTGGCACCAAATGCCTTGATTTATACTTTGGAGGCCCCAGCGGTTTCTGGTATTGTAAATAATAAATCTGCAATAATATAAAGAAATAAGAAATTAATAATGGTCCGAATATCAAACCGGTTATACCAAAATATTTTAAACCCATAAATATTCCCAAAACAGTAATAAGCGGATGCACATCAGCCATTTTTTTAGCCAATACAAACCGGATTATGTTATCCAGCAGCCCCATTACTAATGCCCCCCATAAAATGATAAAAATACCAACTCCAAAATTGCCGGTCACAAATTGGTATAAAGCCATTGGAACCCACACAACCCCGCATCCAACAACAGGCAGTACGGATGTGAAGCCAGTGATTACACCCCAAAAACCAGCTTCCGGAATGCCAGCAATTTCATAACAGCCAAAGCCAAGAAAACCCTGCATAACTGCGATAGTAGGAATGCCTATGGCATTACTGATTGTTTGTGCAACCAATTCCTTCCCGAATCTTTTGATCTTTTCTCCGCTAAAAGGCAAGTAGAAAACTATTGAAGCCTCCATACGGTTTGTATTCTTAATCATAAAATAAAGGAAAAAATACATCATAAGTAAGGAACTCACAAGTCCCAAAGCTTGATTCAGCAAAGCTTTCAGCACATCAGAAGCTACTGCTTGTGCTTTACTAAGTGTATTTTCAGCAATAATATGAACACCAGCTTTACTATAAATTATTGCGTCAAAATGTTTGAAAGCATTGATAATATCATTGGGATTTGCAACAACATTACTTACCTTATTGAAAAGTAAAATAACCAGTAAGGAAACTGGCAGCAAAATGATAAAAAAAGTTACAAGGATAACAATCAATGCAGCAATATTTTTATTCCAGTTTCTTTTCTCTAGCATCCATCGTAGGGCAGGCTTACTCAAAACATAAAACATAATGGCACCCAAAAAAGCAGTAAAAAATTGGATCAGGCTGAAAACCAACACCAGGCCGAAACAAAATATGATGAATACGAAAATGTATTTATTTATTATATACTCCCTATTATGCTCCATTGATTTTGTTTAATTGGTACAATGATTGTATCTTTTCATCTTATAAATAATAGTAAAAATAACTGGTTATGAATGATAAGCGTAATTTTTTTTCCGGATTTATTGCCGGTGTTGCATCCTGTGCATTTATCTATCTCTATCTACAAAGTGATAATGGTAAAGAAATGATAACAGAAATCAAAGATAGAATTCAAACTGCAGGAAGTAAACTCTTTGCCACCATTGATAAACTTGATGAGGAAGCAGTAAATCTTTTAGAAAAAGGCCGGGAATTTTCAAAACAAATTGGGATTGATTAAATCCCCGCCTAACAAATAATTTTAAAATAAGATACAATGGAAAATGAAGATACTTTTTTTTCAGAATCAAAAGACAAGTTGGAAGGGTATATCAACGACAGAATTATGCTGATAAAATTACAAGCTGTGGAAAAAACTTCCCGATTAGCGGGAGTATTTTTTACTATTATAATTTTAGGCCTGATGGCTCTTTTCGTTTTATTATTCTTAAGCCTAACCGCTGCTGCATTTCTTGCCAGCATCTTAGGGAGTTTATATTGGGGTTATGGTATAGTAGCTTTGTTTTATATCATTCTTTCAATTATAATTTTAGTATCGGGAAAAAAGATGATTCAAGCCAGGCTCGCAAATTCTTTGGTAAATATATTATTAGAAAAAGCAAAAGAAGATGAACACAAAATTTAAGGAAATACATGTTTTAACGGAGATCGACAATATGTCTGACCTGCAAAAAGAAATTGCGCGATTGAAACTTTCCATCAAAATGCAGGAAACTGAATTGCAGGAAAGATTAAAAGATATTCCCAAAGAATCTTTAAAAGCAGCCGCTGGCGCAGTTCTACCCGCAGTGATTCAGCGTGCAATTTTTACAAAATCATTACAGCCAATTTTCAGACTGGGTAAATCATTATTATTTTCCGGGAAAAAAGGCAGGATAGATTTAAAAGAATCCGCTTTACAAGTCGCAAAGGGCGTGGGCGTTTTTGCAGGTGCAAAGACAATCATAAATTGGATAAAAAAACGAAAAAATAAGTAACTACGTACTTTTTCAAATGAACATTGAATTTTAAAGAGGTTTTTATATGTTAACCTTAAAACCCCCTTCCTGCTGACAACCAAAAAAGTAATATACAAATCTTTAAAGATAATAGCATGGATTGTTGGTTCAATCCTTTTGTTATTTATACTGGTTTTGATCGCTATTCAAATTCCGGCTGTACAGGATTTTGCCCGTGGAAAAACTGTCACTTACCTGGAGAAAAAAATACAAACTAGAGTTGAAATTGGAAAATTAAGTATTGACTTTCCTAAAAGAATTGTACTGGAAAATATTTATTTTGAAGACCAGGCAAAAGATACTTTACTCGCGGGAAAAAAAATACGCGTCGATATTGCGCTGCTGAAATTATTGAATCATACAGTTGAATTAAATTACCTCGAACTGGATGGTATCCGCGCAAATATTTACCGTAAGGGTAAAGATACCGTTTTCAATTATCAGTACATAGCCGATGCATTTGCCGGGGATCAAAAAGCGAAGCCAACGAAGGCATCCACTCCAATGACTTTTCATTTGGATAAAATTGTGCTGAATCAAATCACCACAACTT
>JBEPVG010000269.1:0-3744 GCA_041691175.1 Chitinophagaceae bacterium | reverse complement strand
TCAAATAACTTCGTAATTAATTCCGGCTTTTCTTTGTGGGTTTCTTCTGAAAATAAATTTGGTATAGAAGTTTTGGAAAATGCTTCAGTTCCATTTTTTTTAATGAATGAAATTCCTTTTTTTCGAACACCAATTTTCTCATTTGAATCGGAGAAAGCTGAAGAATGAAAAAGCCCAAAAGAATTTAAAAGCTCAGGGTATTTTTCTGCAAAAGCCAACGTAATATAGCCGCCCATGCTATGGCCAATCAGGCAAAATTGATTTACTTTTTTTTCTTTAAAAATTACTTCATCTACAATTGCTTTTATCACTTCTGCATAATCTTCCAAAGTGCATTTACCATCCAACATTTTTGATTTGCCGCTACCGGGAAGATCAGGAATTAATAAAAAATACTTTTCTTTCAACGCCTTGATTTGCTTATTCCAAATTTTTCCGTCTTCTCCAAAACCATGAAGAAATAAAACAGGTTTTCCTCTGCCTTCGATGCGATAAAATATTTTTTTATTATGAAATAGAATTTGAGGCATAATCTTTATTTTTCCTGAAGAAATAAATCCAACTTCTGAAAATTAAAATTGCAAGAATTGGTATCAGCGCCAAATTCAAATGCTGCGGAATGGAGCTCCAGGCCAAAATCAGAATCACAATAAATATAGAGTAAATCATAAAATAAATTCTGACCCATTTCTTTTTAGAATGAACATAAAACGCTGCAATGATATTTGTCGGCCATGCCCACAATAAATTATAATTATCACGGCACATAATATGATCGGTACCGAACCACATAAATAATATCAAGATTCCAAGAAGGCCTGTTATAAAAAATAAAAATCCATCCAGTGAAGCAACAAATTTTTGAATAAATGGATTTTTCGAAAAACTAAAAAAGGCAACAATTACAAAAAGGCACAGAAATAAAAAAAACGGGTGTGTCAAATTATTTTTTTCAATCAGTGAATGATTAATTTCAAATAAAGAATGTTTATCGGCTACCAACGAATGCGAATTGATAGAAGAACTATCAAAAGTTTTCATCAGGTAATCGGGCAGAAACATCACCTGGTAAGGAGTTGCAGTTGCATCCGTTTTTGCACCGAGTAAAATATCAATTCCTAATTTGCTCCATTGCTTATCACCATTATTTAAATATTCATAAATGAGATCACGAAATGTAACTTGCCTATGAAGTGCTTTTCCAAAAAGAACCGTTGAATCGGTACCTTTTTCTATAAGATCGCGAAGGCGCGTTGTACAATTATCGAAAAGAAAATCATATTTATAAAACCGGTTCGCCGCCATCATATTTTGTTCAAGCAGCGAAATGATATTTCTTTTTTGCTCACAGGAAAGATTTAAAATTTGTTCTGTAATCCCGCGATTTTCCTGTTGATTCTCTTCTACAAATGATTGAAAACTATCAGTGGATAAATAATACATTAATTTTCCCCGAACAAATTTTGTATAAAAATCAGGATCGCCAAAATCAAATGTGCCATAATTGTAAACAATATCCTGATGACTAACGGTGTCGGTTATACGCAAAGCGCTGTGGCCAAAAGTGGAATACAATTCTTCACCAGGCATTACTGTTAAAAGACTTATCTGCAAATGGCAAGAGTCTTGCTGCGCAATCATTTTTGCAGGAAATAAAAATAAAATAACAATAAATAATGAAATGATTTTAAAGACCCGGATTTCGGTTTTTGATTTGAAAGATAACAAGTGACAATAAATTTTAGACAGTTTATGATTTGAACTCCGCGGTAAAATTATTTAATAAAAACGGATTTAATTTATTGAAAAACGGGAATAAGTTTTTAAAACATAAAAACACAAATGTTCAATAAAAGTTCGTTTACTATTAAAGAATAATTATTCAGGAATGAACTAAATGAGAATTAACGATAATTGTTTGTTTACTGCATTTCCTCAAAAATTTTCATAATCTCCTGGCACTTAAATTTTGCCAGTTCCTTTTAATTTTGTATTTTTAATAAACATGCAAATAACAAAATACATAAAAGATCTTTCTGTTAGCTATACAGTTTCTGTATCTGCGGATAGTTGCATGAATACCAATAAAGCACATCGTTCAGATATCCTTCTCTTTTCAAGGAACAAAGTCTTAGAACCTTTTGCCCCGTACAATTTTTAAAAGTTACGGGGTTTATCTTCCATTTTTTTATTGATTCAATAATTTTCCATTTAACAAAGATTATCGCTTTTAAACAGGTTTTAAAAAACTTAAAAAAGCAAATAACCTAAACAAATATTTTTATAAAACTCTAATACAAATAATAATGTCAACAGCAACCCTTAGACCGGCAACACCAGTTATACTGCTAAAACACGACTTTGAAATTTTAAACGCCCATGTTAAAAATCTGCAAGGCATGCAAGTAAATGAAAAAGAAAATTTCAGCAAATTATCACAGGAATTAAAGAAAGCTCAAATCGTAGATGCTGAAAATTTTCCGGATGATATAGTACGCCTCGATTCGACTGTTGTTATTAAAGATCTGCAAACCAAACGCGAAATGACGATCACTATCGTTTTGCCTCAAAAAGCTGATATCAAACAAAAAAAAGTTTCTGTTTTGGCGCCCATTGGCACCGCATTAATAGGTTTTGGAAAAGGCCAGAAAGTAAGCTGGGAAGTTCCTTCAGGCAAAAAAGATTTCAAGATCATGGAAGTGAGTAATCTAAATCTTCCTGAAAAATAAATTTTAATAAAAAATTATCCGTTATGAATGTTACCGTATATATCGCCGTTTTTATTCTTGTTTCTCTTATTCTTTTTGGAATTGCAATCTCATTGATTAATCAAAACAAAAAGAAAACAGCGCACAAAAAATTACTAAAACAGTTTGAAAATTTTGTCATAAAAAACCATCTTTCTATAGATAAAAAGCAAGAACTCCGTCAGAGTATGATTGGTATTGACCGGCTGAATTTAAGATTTGTTTTTCTGGATAACCGCACCATACCGGCGTCGTTTCATGTGATAAAACTTAAGGATATTTCTACCTGCCGTTTAATTAAACAAAAAAAATTACCCACCGGTCATATTAGCCACATTTCTTTAAAATTCACTTTTAAACAAAAGAGTCTTCCGGATATCAACATATCATTTTTCGACGCGCTTCATGATGATATTTTTAAAATGATGCGCCTATCAAAAGAAGCATCTTATTGGGAAAAAAGAGTTAATATTTTTCGGCAAACAGCGGTTTTATCAGAACAAAACGTATAAAATCAAGTTTTACATTTTTAATCAAAGCTTTAAAAAAACCTCCTTCATTTTATAGTAAACAAACAAATTGTAACCATTGTAATTTTGATAGGTTACCTGTTGGTATCTTTTATAAATTCTAAAAAGATAGGGGTAATTTTGCTTTTTGTCTAAACCCTATTTTGTGTGAAGAAAGGAATTCTTTTAACCGTTACGCTTTTATCAACATTCTTTTCATTTGCTCAAAAGCATACGATCAGCGGTACAATTAAAGATGATAAAACCGGCGAAACATTAATTGGGGCAACAATTATTTTAAGTGGAAACGGAGGCTCTGCTGTTTTGAGCAATGGCTACGGTTTTTATTCTATAACTGCGCCAGAAAATAATTACATCATGATTGCCAGCTTTTCAGGGTATAAAAGCGATACCTTAAAAGTTTCTTTATTTAAAGATTTAATGCAAACTATTTTGCTAACGCCACAAGGAAAAGAGTTGGAGGAAGT
>JBEPVG010000268.1:0-3747 GCA_041691175.1 Chitinophagaceae bacterium | reverse complement strand
TGTATTAGCATTATAAAAATCCGTAAAATTAGTTCCCGCACGGTAAGTCAAATTGAGCCATTTAGTTGCTTCAAAGTTCAATTGCAATACACCGGTAAAATAATTGGTTCTCTGAATAACACGAGAGTTATAAATCTGCCACCATGGATTTGGATAATATCCATTGTAATAAAGATCAAGGAAATAAGGACTGCTTGGGTCTTTTAATCTCGGATCGTTAAGCGGAATATTAGCTCCCTGGTTTAATAGATTCCAATAAACCGGGCGTCCCTGAGCAAAATCGGGACCGGCTGTATTTGAATACTTTTGAGAATAACTCAAATTGTATTGAGCAGAAAATTTACCATAAGTCTTTCTTCCTGAAATATATAAACTGGTACGGCGACCCTGGTCCATTGGGACCACGCCCTTTGTACTCACATCCTGTACAGAAATATAATAAGAGTTTTTATTATCTCCACCTGAATAAGATAAATTATTCTGAATTCTATACCCCGTCTGGAAGAATGCTCTTCTCGGATCTGGATTTATTCCTTTAAACGGTTGTTTAAAAAAGGTGCTATCGGGGCCAGGGCCACCAATATAACCTAAATTAGGATCACCATTATATTCCATACCGAAATTTTGATTTTCGTAAGGAACGTATAAATTTTCTCCGGTGTAAGGGTTTTGAAAATTATAATTAGGATCCCATGGATAAGCACCAGTTTCACCACTTCCTGGAGAAAATGTATTTTGTAATGGTGGCATGTATGAAACTCTTTCCAACATGGTTGTGTTATTAAATTCAATCACGGGTTTACCTTGTTCGCCACCTCTCTTAGTGGTTACTATTAACACACCGTTCGTTGCATCTACTCCATAAAGCGCTGCAGCACTTGCACCTTTCAATACAGTAACATTTGCTACATCGTTTGGATTAATTGTGCTCAAAAAATTACTGCGCACAGCAATTCCGTCAACAACGATTAATGCTTGGTTATCAGCATTTAAGTGACGATAGCCACGAAGAACAATACGAATTCCAGGGTCAACACCGTTATTTACGGTATTAATCTGAAGGCCCGCAACTTTTCCAGTTAAACCTTCTCCAATGGTAACTGGTTTAGAAATGTTTAATTCATTAGCATTTACAGTTTTAGTGCTGTAACCTAATGATTTTTCCTGTCTTTTAATTCCTAGAGCGGTAACCACAACTTCATTCAATCTTGTGGAATTGGAAGCTAAAGTTACATCTACGGATGAACGTGTGCCTATTTTAAAACTCTGTTCTGTAAATCCTACTCCGGTAAAAACCAAAGTTGAATTTCCAGGGACATTCAGTTCAAATTGGCCATTGGCATCAGTAGCAGTCGCTGTATTAGATCCCTTCACCTGTACTGTAATTCCGGGAAGAGAGTTGCCATCCGGCCCTGTTACATGGCCTTTTACAGAATGGTCTTGGGCAGATGCGAATACTCCGCTGAGCATCAACACCGCAAATAATGCAAGAAATCTTCTCATGTGTATAGTTTAAATTTAAGGTTGCAAATATATGGTTCTTATCAGGACTACCAAAAAAAATGTTAATTAATATAAGTTTTGCAGTTAACGGATTAAGGTTAACTATATGAAGACATCATTCACTTTCTTTTCGCTGCTTTCATTTAAAAAATAAATTTTTGCGACCTACCATTTATCAAAAAAATTTTTTCGAAATAATCTTAAAAGTCATAGATCACCTGAACTTTTATTTCCGATTTTTTATTGCTTTTAATTTCGTCTAATCCACTGCCAATAACACTTTTATCCGGAAATATGGTTTTCGAAAATCTTGTCCAAAGGGAAAATTTTCGCGAAAGTTTATAATGAGTATTTATATAATAGCGATACCCTTTATCAAAAAAAACAGGAATGGAATATCCGTACAAAACATCATTTTCAAAAGCGTAAATACGGGTGTCATAACCGTCGGTTTCGAAATACGATAATCTTATATTTCCTGAAAAAGGCTTCAAAACTGGTTTATAGATTAAATCAACAAAAGTGAGAAATCCTTTTTGCGTTGTTATGTTTTTATTGCCAAAAGAGGACAACTCTATTCTGGACCTGATAGAAAAGCGATTGTCTATTTTATAATTAAACTGAGTTCTCCAACTTTTCTTCGGTCTACCAACTACGGGATTCAAATAGTAATCGGCTGGGTTTAAATTAATGGGTTTATTTTCATAACGAAACCTAGAACTTATTGACACGTCCTTACTTGGCCCATATGAAAATTGAATCATGTACTCATTGCCTGATGTAGGCGCATCCGTTCGGTATTTCAACCAGGGAAAATGATAAAAATCTGCATAAGCATCTATCCGGATAAAATCTGTGGGTGTAACGGTTATTCCGGAGTAAAATCCACTTTCATTAGTAGGATAAGTATTTTCAGTAAATCCATTGGTATATAAAGATTGATAGCCCCGTGAAATTTTACGGTACAAAAAACTCATCGCCACTTTTGAATCAGTATTGATCAACAATCCATTTATAAAAGCTTTATCCAAATTTTCATCGGTTGCCGCTTCGCCAAAAAAATGCATATTTTTATAAGTGTAACTGTAATCTACACTGTAATTCCCGGCTTGTTTGCCGGATAAGCCAAATTTATTGTATAAATAATCCGCTTTATTAATCGTGTGCTCAAAATCATAATGAACTGCATTAGCGCCGATATGAAACTCGTCTGTGGAAAAAGCAAGGTTTCCACCATAACTAAATTGCCCCTGGCTACCTTTTGCCGCTGCTTCGTTTGATGTACGATGATATCCTGATGCCTGCAAAGAAGAAACGGATTCGTCAAAACTGATCGTATCAACATTAAATCCTGCATCCAATTTCCGATAACTTAAAAAGGCCGTTGTCTCCCAATTTTTCTTTTGTAAAGTAATTCCTACACCGCGATTGAAATTAATTTCGCCTGCTGAATTATAAGGCCGCAATACATCAGATTGCCTTTTAGTATTAGTAATTTCTGCTCCTTTACCAAAGGCCAGGCTTTGCCATTGCGTTAATCCCTGGCCCATATTCACTGAAAAATCCCCAAGCGCAAGTGATTTAATAATTCCCAGATTCCTTACAAAAAAATGCGCTGAATAAAAATCAAACCCATTTTTTTGTGCCCCTCTGAAAAATTGTTCGCCCGCGTCTTTCTCTGCCGTAAACCCATATTGTAGCAGGTTTCCTGATTTATATTTATAGCGCACCAAAATTTTTTGTGGGCTTCCCGGATAAATGTTTTTTGCATCGCTGCTATCCAAAAGAAATCCTTTTGAACTTTCAAGCGTTTGTGTAGCGCGAAAAAGTAATGTGCGATTTCCATTTTTAAGCCGCTCATTTAATGATTGAAAAACATCGGTTTTTTGCGCTATAGTTATAAAAGGCCTGATGCGCCTGATCAATTCCAAATTCCATGCAGGTACAGCTTGCAGCTCATATATACTTAAAAAATTTCCCAATAATTTTCTATAAGAAAGTAAATTGTTTATCTGAACGGGATTCAATAATTTCAATTCTTCCAAAATACCCGCATCAGCATAATTCAGGTTGATCGGCTCTTTTAAAAAATGCTGAATTTCCTGCAAATAAGAATCATTTTCAGTTTCTACATCTTCGTTGGTAGCTGTTAAATCTTCCAGTTGTTGCTGGATTACCGGATCGGGTTCATTGGAAATTTCCTGAGCTATTACAGGATTTGAAATTCCCTGCATGAAAATAAAT
>JBEPVG010000267.1:0-3754 GCA_041691175.1 Chitinophagaceae bacterium | reverse complement strand
GTCAGAAACTTTTCCGAATCCTGCGACACCTTTATTTACTCCATAAACAACAGAAAGAGAATTTTCAAAATGAAGCCAATCCCACGGGTGAGGATGAATATCAATACTTAATTCTCCACCATACAAATTGGCTCTGGCTGCAACAAATTTAAATGTCTGATTTCCGGGAACAATCACAGAATCCTCCCCCAATGCGGTCTCCAGCTTTTGATTGTAAATATAATTGTGAATATCATTATTAAAAACATCCGCATTAATAGTAACATGCGTGGAATTAAAAGTGAGTCCAATATCCTCCTGCAAACTAAATTCCGGTTTAAAATTAAGATTGCCAATCTGGTAAATATTCGTTCCGGGATGAACGCCATTTGCAGAAATTTCAGAAATGTTTGGCGCTCTGTAACCACGTCCTATATTGGCTTTTATACTGAACTGGTCATTTATTTTATAAGACATCCCAAGGCTCCCGCTGGCTCCTGAAAAAGTATGTTCGTAAGAAGTAAACGGATGATTGGCTCCGACGGTATCTTTTCCCTTTACCACCTCATCAAATCCTGTTACAGGATTTGTATTTGTATATAAACTTTCATTGCTAAAATCTCTTACATCATAGCGTACACCGCCAGCAATTTCAAGATTGCCCAAGGTTTTTTTTGCAAAAATAAATGGCCCAAAATCAAATTGGCGATAAGATGGAATGATAAACTCTGTTCCTTTATTCACCTTATTATTCTGATACATTCCGTTAATTCCGGTTGTTATACTGAATCCGTTTTTTTCTTCAAAATAATATTTAGCATCATAACTATAGGTGTTTAATTGCAAAAATAATCCCGGCACCTCCACCTCAGGGTGGCTATATTCCCTACGAATACTATTCTGAAAAGCCAGGTTCAGCGCGAGTCTCCCGCTGCCTAACAAAAAACTATTCGTACTGTAAATATTAAAATGCTGCACGTGCTGATGCAATGCAGAAATTTTATAAGAATTTAATTCCGCATCGCTTACAATAGGCCTGAACGTATCGTCATCCGTAATCTGTTTGGTAAACTTTCTTGTAGCTGAATCGCGGCTCCCATCGGGAATCTCCTGCAAATCATTATACAATGCAATCCCAAGGCGGCTGTAACCCCAATTTTTATGAATGCCTAGATTTGCAGAAGCGTCTGTTTCAGCAAACCCTGTATTGTAAACTCTTCCATCGTATTTATTTTTATAATTGGTGGCCATTTTATGGGTAAATGTTCCGCCCCAGGTAATATCATTTGTGTTTCCGGCAATGGTGGCGGAATTTTCAATCAGCCGGTTATTGGTTTGATATTCATTTAAAATATTTCCAATTATTTTCCCGCTTGCCGGTGGATTTGCAGGAATTAAATTTACTACACCCGCCAAAGCATCAGACCCATAAATAAGGC
Organism: Chitinophagaceae bacterium; assembly: GCA_041691175.1. GTDB lineage: Bacteria > Bacteroidota > Bacteroidia > Chitinophagales > Chitinophagaceae > Ginsengibacter. The sequence continues at coordinate 2,336 of JBEPVG010000267.1, read as the reverse complement.
TGGCAGGGCCTTTCACCACTTCCACTTTATCTACCGTGTTCTCATCTACTTCAATTCCATGTTCGTCTCCCCATTGTTGCCCTTCCTGGCGAACTCCGTCAAATAAAGTGAGAATTCTGTTGAACCCAAGTCCACGAATAAAAGGCTTTGAGACATTCGGGCCGGTTGTTACTTCGCTGATTCCCGGTACTTTTGCAATCGCATCAATAATATTTGTGCTTAGATTTTGCTGAAGAAACTGCTTGTTGATAGAAACAATTGGTATCGGATTTCTTTTGATAGAAGTAGCTTTTGAGGAACCGGTAATTACGATTTCACTTTCTTCCGTCACAGAAATTTCCATTGAAGCATTTTCAATTTTATTAGCATCGAAATAAATACTTTCAAGAATGGTTTTATACCCAATGAATTTTATTTCCACCACATACGTTCCTGAAGGAATATTACTGATTAGATAATTCCCGTTTGCATCCGAAATACTTCCTTTTCTGAGATCGGAAATATATACAGAAGCGCCGGCCAGCACAGCACCGGAAGTGTCAGTTATTTTTCCTGAAAGAGAATAACGACTTGAATTTTTTTGTGCATCTACAGAAAATGATATCAGTGCAAACAAACTTAAGAGAAAAATAAAAAGAAAGATTTTCATGTTGAAACTTTAAGGAGCATTTATCGCTAAATGAATTAATGAGTTTAAATAATAAAAGGAAGACTTTTATTAATTTGAATAAAAATTAAAAAATTGTTAGAAGTTTATGCCAGCGATGGTGGCCCTCTTAATCCAAAAGAAATGGATTCAGCAAAAATAATTTTATTGAATGCAGAAATTGCATATTCAGAAAATAAAGGAGAAACCGGTTTGATTTTAAAGACATCTCCTGCTGTATACGGAGCGATGACCACGTTGCTTTCACAATGGCAATTTAACCCTGAAACATTGAGCTGTGGCGACCTTGAATCCGTCAAAGTCTTACTTACAAAATCTGTATGATTGGCAAAGACTTTATGCAGATATTTTGTGGGCGTGTTGCTTAAAGCAAAAATGGCCAGCAAAATTATTGCGAAAGATTTCTTTATATAATTGTTACGATTCAATCTTTTTCATTAATGAATTTGCAAAGGTAGAACTTTCTATTTTACAGACATTAAATAATCAATTCCAAAAAGCGGAATAACTTTTGCGTTAATTAATATTCAAATTATTATTAATCATTTAAATCATTAATTATGCCAATTGTAAAAGTTATAGAAGTGATCGCTTCTTCAGAAAAAAGTTTTGATGATGCCATTCAGAACGCGGTTTCGGAAGTTTCCAAAACTGTCAAAAACATTGATTCTGTTTACGTGAAAGATTTTAAAGTTCATGTAAAAAATGAAAAAGTAAGTTCTTACGGAGTGATTTGTAAAGTCTCTTTCAGAGTTACGGAAAAGTGATTTCATTTATTTTATTTTATTGATAAGGGAATTATTTTCCCTTATTTTTTAACATACTTTTCCGTGAAGGTTTTTCATAAACAGATTTTTTGTTTATATGTTGTTCGTAATTTGCAAGCCTTAAAAACATCTTCTAATTTTATTGAAATAAAATGTTACAAACCGCAGAGGACATTCAATTATTGAATGAAAAAATCAATCATTCCGCTTCTTTTATTGATAAGATTCACGCAGAAATAGGAAAGATAATTATTGGGCAGCATCACATGCTAGAACGCCTGCTGATCGGGCTTTTGAGTAACGGCCATATATTATTGGAAGGGGTGCCGGGACTTGCTAAAACGCTTGCTATAAAATCTCTGGCATCCACAATCAATGCACAATTCAGCCGCATTCAATTTACTCCGGATCTATTGCCGGCAGATGTAATTGGTACAATGATTTACAATCAACAAAAGAATGAATTTGTGGTTCGAAAAGGACCCATATTTGCCAACTTTATTCTGGCTGATGAAATAAACCGCGCCCCTGCAAAAGTTCAAAGTGCTTTACTGGAAGCGATGCAGGAAAGGCAGGTTACGATTGGAAATAGTTCTTATCTTTTAGAAGAACCATTTTTAGTTCTCGCTACGCAAAATCCTATCGAGCAGGAAGGAACTTATCCATTGCCCGAAGCTCAGGTGGATCGTTTTATGCTCAAAGTAGTTATTGATTATCCATCAAAAATTGAAGAGCAGGCAATCATTCGGCAAAATGTTTTGGCAATGCAACAGCCACATATAAACGCAGTTGTTTCTTCTTCAGAAGTTTTGAATGCGCGGCAATTGGTTCGCCAGGTTTATATGGACGAAAAAGTGGAACAGTATATTATAGACATTGTTTTCGCAACCCGTTATCCTGAT
>JBEPVG010000266.1:0-3757 GCA_041691175.1 Chitinophagaceae bacterium | reverse complement strand
CCAGCGAGATATTTTAAATAGAGTTCGTCGGCTGATTCATATTTTTATAATATAAATAAATATAAATAATAATAATATAAATAATAATAATTATAATTATTTTTGTTAAAATATTATTTTTGTGTATTTTAAATAATTCTGTTATATTTTTCTCAAAAGAGATATTGCCAAATATACCGAGTTGTTGAGTAAATACCGGTTGGCGCAAATAACGAAATCCAAATTTTTTTGCCCAGGTTAAAGGCATTACCGCTTCATAATCATTCATCACCAATGCATTCCAATTCTCACTCATTGCATCAAGATAATATGAATAAGCATAGATCAAACTGTTATTAGCATGGGCTATGCAGTTATCCCATTTTTTTTTATCAATATTTTCATGTCGCAGGTAAGAGATTTTCAAATGAGGGAATTTTTATTTTTTCCAAAAACAACGTTTCTAAAGATCAGGTAAATTTAAAAATTTATTGAGACGGAAATTTTGAATGTCAATGCTGAATGAAATATTTTGAAGAAACCTTTTATTTTTTGGGATAGTAGATTTAAAATAATTACCATAAATTTTACTGTAAAGGAATGGTATGTAAATATTCACCAGATTTTTGTAAAGTGCAATTTGCAATCCTGCATCATAAATAAACTTTCCCGTAGAAGCATTATTTTGCCACGCTTCTGCGTAAGTTCCGATATCCAAAAATATTTTCAGTGGAACGTCGAAAGGCAGCATTTGTAAGGGATTCAGATCTTTTGGAAAATCGGTATTTAAATTCAGAGCGGCTAACCAATCATCAGTTTTTCCTATTTTATTTGACAGTAAATCAGAGCGTACTTTGAATCCACCATCCCGAATCATTATTTGTTGTGAAGGTGCATTTTGAAATTCATTTCTTCCCAAAAAATAATTGTTGTATGTGTAATCTTCGTAGCCATTTGCACCAGTCATGTTTAAATGATAACGGTCTGTTTCAAATTCTTTATAAATTGTTTTATTACCTAAATACATGAACTTTCCGGCAAATAAACGTGCATTCATTCCGCCACCTTTCGGATAATTAAAAAAATATTTTCCTACAAAAGCAAAACGCAAAAAATCCTTTGCCTGCTCGGCTATGATGTTGGCAGAATATGGATAGAGTACCCGATTGTTTTCGAATGTCAAAGTCAGTTGATTAAGATATCTTTTCGTTTTTGGATAGCTGATTATATCTTCCTGCCTAACGGTATCTTTTGAAAAAGATAAAGCCGTTTCCTGGATGAAAAAAGTTTTCCATTGAACCCATTTTTTCACTGAGCTTGTTGCATTTTTATTTTTAAAAATCAGTTTTAGAGAAGGAACAATTTTAGAAAACCCCAAATAGTTTTTTGCACCGGTGGAATCAGTAAATTCATTCATAGAAAACTTTTCTGCACTCAAAGAAATTTCCGTTTTTCTAATGGCGCCATAACTCATAAAATTATAGCCTATTCTTCCGGTTCCTTCAATTGTTTTGCTTCCTGTAGCGTACAGTGGAGCAACAAAAAAATGAAATTTAGGTTCTGGTAAAGTGTAGTTATGAACGAGGCCTCCAATCATTATTTTATCATAAAAATTATAGCCGATTGCGGGTGATAAGAAAAGATAATTGTATTTATCTGTATTAGTAAAATTGAAAAAAGAAGCCATTTTAAATTGTTTCTTTTTTGTTGGTTCGAGCCTTCCTTTTTTTGATAAAAAAGAAAAAATAGTATCTACATTTTTTTTGCTTACATCTACTATCACTGTTTTAAAATCTTTCGGATAAGGATGTTTAAATTTCCAACGATTGTAATATTCTTGAAGGCAACTGTCAAACAAATTTTTTCCAATAAAATCTTCTAGTTTTTTCATCCACAGTCCGGTTTTGTAATAAGCAATCACACCATAATTTGTTTCAGAAAAATCTTCAGAAGATGTTTCAATTGGCTGGTCTTTTTTTGAAACGATTTGTGTTCTGTAAACAATGTCTGCGTTATCATCAGGTAATCTTTTATCAAGAAAATCTTTACTTTTTATATCCTGATTTTTAAGTGGATATTTTATTTGTTCATAGCGATTATCAAAATAAGTATTCATGCCTTCATCCATCCATGGATGTTCTCTTTCATTCGTGGCCAGAATACCGTAAACCCAGTTGTGGCCTACTTCGTGTTCGATAGTCATATCCAATGATTTCTCATCAAATGTTGGGGAAATACTGGTGATTGTGGGATATTCCATTCCTCCTGAAAAACCCATTTTTGCTTCTACTGCTGTGACAGTATTGTAGGGATATTCGCCAAGCCATTTACTTCTGGTTTGGATTGCATCTTTAATAAACTGAATACTGTTTTTCCAAACTGTCGATCCGGATGGAGTGAAAAAAGAAAAAGCGTCAATAATTTTTCCTGAGGGCAGTTGAAGTGTATCATGTTTTATTATAAAACTCTTATCAGCAAACCAGGCAAAATCGTGAACGTTATTCTGAATGTAAGTAAGTGTTTTTGTTTTTTCGGTTTTCGGTCCGGGTGTTTCAACTGCCTGATTTGTTTCAGGAGGTTTATTAATAACTTTTTTCTTTTTGGTAGTTGGCTGATATTTTATTTTTGTTTTTTTCTTGTTTTCTTCTGTTAATTCTTTGGCAATATCTGGCTCGTTATTTCTAATTTCAAGATGCTCTTTATCCAATGCTTTTTCTTCTAACCATTTTACTTCATCTTTATTCTGCAATTCACCCGTAGCGGCTATTACATAATTTTCAGGAACGGTAATCTGCACCTGGAATTTTCCAAATTCACTATAAAATTCTCCCTGATCAAGGTAAGGTATCGGATGCCAGCCTTTGCTATCATAAACTGCAGGTTTTGGATACCATTGCGTGATTTGATAAGTGTGATCAACGTATCCGCCCCGCGAAAAATTAAACGGAATTTTTTCATGAAAAGGAGTTGAAATTTTAATCGTTTTTCCCGGCAAAAGGGGAGTGGGTAAAATCAGTTTTGCCACATCGATATTTTGCGAATCATCGTCAAAATTTGCAAGGATATCATTTACTTTAAAATTTAAACGATTGATATAGCCGCGTTTTTTTTCATTACTAAAATAAAAATCAGTTCTTCCTATTTTTAATAATTGTTCACTAAAAGCAGTTCGATCATTTTTATAAGCATTTGGCCAAAGATGAATCCAGATAAAATGAAGTGTATCCGGTGAATTATTGGTGTAATTCATTATTTCAAAACCATCCAATGTATTTTGAACGTCATTAAGTGTAACGTCAATTGTATAATTTACCTGTTGTTGAAAATATTTTGTTTGGCAATAAGAATGAAGCTGGCAAAAAAGAAAAAAGGTAAAAAAGATTTTTTTCAAAGCAATGATTTCATCAAATATAAAAAGTTTAAGGAAACAAATTCTTTTTTAGACAATCATAAATAATATAGAGTTTTAACCAGTTTTAAATTTACTCTTTTTATAAAAACATAAAATAAAAAATATTTTTTTGAAAACTAATGTTATTACAAATAAAAGTCTATCTTTATTCTTTGTTAATGGGTTTAGTTTGTTTTCCTTTTGGCTGATGTTTCTCTTTTTAGGTTTCTTCAGTTCATTGTAGCTACTGATTCATTAATAGTTATTTTAATTTATTTAAACAAAAGTTTTTTACAATGAACATTTATGTTGGTAATCTCAGTTGGTCAATGACCGATGACGATTTAAGTAACTTATTCAGTCAGTATGGTACTGTTTCAAGTGCAA
>JBEPVG010000265.1:0-3760 GCA_041691175.1 Chitinophagaceae bacterium | reverse complement strand
ATCATCAACAGCCCAATTTTTAATTGAGGTGGATGACTTGTTAGAACTTTCCATTATTTTGAGTTTATTTCCAAAAATATTAATTATAATTTCGCCAAACTAATTATTTCCTACTCAATCATTTTTTATATGCATCCAAACGTAAAAATCTTTTCGGGAACAGGTTCTCAATATTTGGCAAAACAAATTGCCTTAAGGTTTGGCGAGCCCTTGGGGAAAATAAATATTCAAAAATTCAGTGATGGTGAGATCGGCGTGGAATTTTTGGAAAGTATTCGCGGCCAATTTGTTTTTTTAATTCAAAGTACTTTTTCTCCAACAGACAATTTGATGGAATTGTTGTTGATGATTGATGCGGCAAAGCGCGCATCTGCTTATAAGGTGATTGCTGTAATGCCCTACTATGGCTATGCGCGACAGGACAGAAAGGATAAGCCCCGTGTAGCTATTGGTTCAAAATTAGTCGCCAATATGATTGTTGCCGCAGGCGCTGATAGAATAATTACCATGGATTTGCATGCGCCGCAGATTCAGGGCTATTTTGATATTCCGGTGGATCATCTTGATTCTTCTGCGATTTATATTCCTTACATTGAAGATTTGAATCTTGAAAATCTCACTTTTGCGGCTCCCGATGTTGGCAGCGCGAACAGGATTAGAGAGATCGCCAGCTATTTTGAGGTAGATATGGTTATTTGTGATAAACACAGAAGACGTGCTAATGAAATTGCCAGCATGGTAGTAATTGGGGAAGTAACTAACAGGGATATTGTATTGATTGATGACATCTGTGATACCGGTGGAACGCTTTGCAAAAGTGCGGGCTTATTGTTAGAAAAAGGCGCACGAAGTGTAAGGGCGTTTTGTACTCATCCGGTATTAAGCAACAACGCTTATGAAAATATTGAAAACAGTGTGTTGGAAGAATTGGTTGTGTGTGATACGATTCCGGTGAAAAGAAAAACAGATAAAATAAAAGTGGTTTCAGTGGCTGATCTTTTTGCCATTGCTATAAGAAATGCTTATGAAAATAAAAGCATCAACAGTCTTTTTATCAGGAGTAAAATTCATAAGAAAAATTTGGCTAATTAGCTAAAGCAATCCTGTGCTAATTAGCTGTTATCCCAATGAAATATTGGATAAAAGTCATTGAAATTGAAGAAAATAAGGGGAATTTATTTTTCCTTATAAACTATAAATTTTAATAAATTAAGCGTTTACAGTAAAACGATAAATAAGCTGAATTCTTTATCAGCTAATTATCACATCTGCAGATTATCGAAATAAATTTCCTTACCTTTGCGCCTCAAAAAAATAAAATAATTAACAATGAAAACAATTACAATCGACGGACAAATCAGGACCGAATTTGGCAAAGCAGCCACCCGCCAACTTCGCTCTGAGGAAAAAGTGCCAGCTGTAATTTACGGAGGTGCAAAGGAGATTAATTTTTCTGCTCCGGCATCAGCTTTTAAAAGTATAGTTTATACACCGGAATTTATGTTGGCAGAAATTAATGTGGAAGGTAATTCTTACAAATGTGTTTTGAAAGATCTTCAGTTTGGTAAAGTTAGTGATCAACTGATTCATATTGATTTCCTGGAACTGGTTGGCAACAAAAAAATTTCAGTAAATATTCCCTTAAAATTTACAGGCGTTCCTGCCGGAGTTAAAGAAGGTGGAAAGTTAATGGTAAAAATGAAATCGTTAAAAGTGAAAACACTGCCTGAACATTTATTAGAAAATATAGAAATGGATCTTACAGAACTTAAGTTAAACGAAAATGTTCGTGTGCAGGATGTGAAAGCACCGAATATGGAAATACTTAATTCTCCACGTATTCCAGTTGCCTCAGTGTCAATGACCCGTCAATTGAAACAGGAAGAAGCCAAAACTGTTCCAGGCGAGGTTGCTGCAGCTCCGGCTGCCAAAGCAGAAGCCGCTCCCGCAAAAGCTGCTCCTGCAAAAGCTGCTCCCGGAAAAAAATAAATCAATGTATTTTTTATAGAATGCCCTCTTTAACGGGGGCATTTTTATTTTGAAATGGCGGCATTTTTGAATCTGCTAAACTATAAGTTTTGCGTACATTTGCACACTAATTTTTAAATATGGGAATGGATCGGAATACGGTTATCGGTTTTGTTTTATTAGCACTTTTGTTTTTTGGATATTTCTATTATTCAAAACAGGGACAATTAACAGCGGAAAAACAAAAACAACATATCCAGGATTCTCTAAACAGGCTGAAACCCAAAGTAGATACTACGCTTAAAATGCAGGCCGCAGCTGATTCTTCAACAGCAAAAAATGATTCTTCCCTTTCGGCTTTAAAGCAAGACACTACCGGAAAAGAACAATTAGTTACTGTTGAAAATAAATTGCTTAAAATTACTTTTTCAAATAAAGGCGGCCAACCAAAAACTATTGTAATAAAGGATTTTAAAACTTTTGATGGTAAGCCCCTGGTTCTTCAGGATGGAAGTTTTAATAATATTTCTTATGCAATCAATACCGGAAATAATCAAACTGCCCAAACTTCTGACCTTCTTTTTACCCCTTCAACAATACAAACTGCACCGGACAGTAGCCAAATTATTAGTTTTAGTTTAAAAACAAATAATGGTGAATCTGTTGAACACCAATATATCATCAAACCGGATGATTATATGATCGGGTTTAATATAAAACTGAACGGCGCTAATAAATTAGTAACTCAAAATACAATTAATCTTTTATGGCAGGCAAAAGCCGTAAAAATGGAAAAGGATATTGAATGGGAAACTCAACAATCTCATATCTCCTTTGTAGAAAACGGTGATTATGATTTTGAACACGTAGTCAAAGGAAAGGATGATGATAAAAAATTTACTCAGCCCGTTGATTGGGTCGCGGTAAATCAGCAATTTTTTGCTGCTGCTATTGTGGCTAAAAATAAATTTTCTTCCGGCGAAGTAAAATGGCAAAGCCCGGAGGACACCAGTTTGCATATAATTGCAAAAGCTATTGCGAATCTGAAATTAGATGTTCCGCAAGGAAATGATGCCGTGGTTCCTTTGCAACTTTTTTATGGCCCCAGTAATTATAAAATTCTGAAATCCTACGGGAATCAAATGTATAATATGGTGCCGCTTGGAAGTGGTATTCTTGCATTTGTAAAATATATCAACCGCGGTTTTATCATGCCGGTGTTTAATTTTCTTTCCAGTAAAATCGCAAGTTATGGTTTAGTGATTGCGTTGCTTACCATTATTATCCGCTTACTAATTTCGCCACTTACTTACCAAAGTTACTTAAGTGGAGCGAAAATGAAATTGTTAAAACCGGAAATTGAAGTACTGAAAACAAAATATAAAGATGACAAACAGGCTTTTGGAATGGAACAAATGAAGCTGTTCAAAAGTGCCGGTGTCAATCCTTTGGGTGGTTGTATTCCTGCTTTATTCCAGGTGCCGATCTTTTTTGCTTTATATGATTTCTTTAATTCAAATATTGCGCTGCGCCAGGAAAGTTTTTGGTGGGCCAAAGATTTGTCAACTTATGATTCTATCTATCACATCCCGTTTAATATTCCTTTTTATGGCGACCACGTAAGTTTATTTACAATTACTGCCGCCATTACCAGTATGCTGATTTCAGTTTATGGAATGAGTAATATGCAAGATAACAGCAATCCGGTAATGAAGTATCTTCCTTATATTTTTCCGGTTGTTTTGATTGGAGTTTTCAATAGAATGCCCGCAGCGCTTACCTGGTATTACAC
>JBEPVG010000264.1:0-3771 GCA_041691175.1 Chitinophagaceae bacterium | reverse complement strand
TAAATGTACCTTCTTTAACCTGTTAGTTTAATTAATTTTTGAGTTCTTATATTAAAATGATTTTAAAATGGAAGATTTGTAATTACAGTAAAATAACAAATAACCCAAATTCGTATTTAGCCAACCTTTCCATTCAAAGCCGCACAAACTCTACATCTTGGTTCATAAATATCTTTTTCACCGAGCAAAACCTGGCCGCAGGTATTTATTTTTCTATAACTCACATTTGCAATATTTCCACAAACGACACAAATCGCATGTAGTTTGGTAATATAATCTGCTATTGCAAGCAAATTCGGCATTTGACCAAATGGTTTTCCCTGGTAATCCATATCCAAACCGGCAATAATTACACGCATTCCTTTCAGCGCAAGTGTTTCACAAACATGGGCTATTTCGTCGTCAAAAAACTGGGCTTCATCAATGCCCACAACATCCACATCCTGCGCCAGCAAAAGAATTGTTTGGGAATTATCTATCGGAGTTGATAAGATTTTATTTTCATCGTGGCTTACAATTTTTTGGTCATCATATCTGGTATCAAATGAAGGTTTAAAAATTTCCGCTTTCAAATGCGCAATCTCCACTCTTTTTAACCGTCGTATCAGTTCTTCGGTTTTGCCACTAAACATGCTGCCACAAATTACCTCAATCCAGCCGCGCCTTTCGCCTCTGAAATTTGGTTCTATAAACATTTTTTGTATTTAATTTTGATTTCAATTAGTAACTTAGCCCGGTTGCAAGGTTAAAATGATTTTTTGTTAATTCAAAAACAAACATTTTTTTCTGTTTTTTTCAAAAAAATATTTACTTTTTTTATGGACAGAGTGTCAACACTTCTTAAGAAACTGCAAAAACAAGTTGATGAAAATTCATCAGCAATGGACTTGTTACAAACCGTGCAAATTTTACAATCAGAATTAATTAATAATATAGAGAAAAAGCCCGGTTTCATAAATAATAAAATTTCTGTGGTAATGCCTCTTTCATTCAATATTGTTGAAATTTCAGAAAGCAAATCCGGCGCTCTGACGGAAGAAAAAATAATTGAAGTCTTGCAGGAAAATGAAAAATATATTGAAGAAGAATTGGAACAGCTTAAAAAAAATGCAGAAGGTGCAAACGCAAGAGGCTCTCACCGACATCCAACTTTTCAATATGATTCTTTAGAAGATGTGCCCACGTTTGCTCACCAGGATCCCGCGGAGAAAAAAAGATCTTCCGAATTTACATTTGAATATCCTGAATCACTTAACGATCGTTTGAAAGAAAGCAAGATAGAACTTTCACAATCCCTGACATCGGCACCCATAAAGGATTTGAAAAAAGCAATTGGTGTAAATGACCGTTTTCTTTTTATAAATGAATTATTTCGTGGCGACGAAGCAATGTATGAACGCAGCATTAAAACAATTCAAAATTTCTCGATCTATGCAGAAGCAGAATTCTGGATCAGAAGAGAGTTGAAAGTAAAAATTGGCTGGCTGGATGCTGACCCGGTTGTAAAAGAATTTGATCAATTGGTAAAAAGAAGATTTTCCTAGTCTCTCTTCCCTCGAAAAGAGAAGTTTAAATAAAACAGGAATCCTGGTTATTTGTTTGTTTACTGTAAAATGGTTTTTTTAAAGTTTGGAAGATCAAACCTGCTGGATTAATGTAAATATCTATTTGACGACTTGTTACACGCTTCATGAATTATTCCTATCACAGCGTCATTGCGGAGCAAATAAAGGGACATTAATTACTACATTTAATTTCTCATAAAATTTACCCTCATTTTTTATCATCGTCGCCCATTACCAGGTTTGCACCTCCGTCGCGCATGATATCCTCCATATTTCTATCGTTATCAACAATTCCTTTTTCTTCCAGCATGCGCATATCTTTTGCATCTCTTAAAAATTCGGAAGCAAAAATAAACTCGTTCAATCTCTGATTATTATTAAAAATAATGTCTTTGTTAGTGCCAGTCCATTCTTTTATCCCCTGATACATATACAGGATATTTTCTCCAATTTCCATTACACTGTTCATGTCATGGGTATTGATAATTGTGGTAATGTTATTTTCTATAGTGATCTCATGAATCAATTTATCAATAACCATTGATGTTTGCGGATCAAGGCCCGAGTTGGGTTCATCACAAAATAAATATTTTGGTTTCAAAACAATAGCTCGTGCAATGCCCACTCTTTTTTTCATTCCACCACTGATTTCGGATGGAAATTTTTTATTTGTTCCTTTCAATTCTACCCGGGACAGTACATCATTTACGCGATCCATTTTTTTCTGATGATTCCATTTTGTAAACATGTCCAAAGGAAATTTTACATTTTGTTGTACGGTCATGCTGTCAAAAAGTGCCGAACCTTGAAAGAGCATTCCAATTTGCTGTCGCAATTCTTTTCGCTCTTCCTGTGACATAGTTGTTAAATCTTTTCCATCAAAAACGATATCGCCGGAATCTACTTCAAACAATCCGACCATACATTTTTGCAATACGGTTTTGCCGCTTCCGCTGGTACCAATAATCAGATTCGTTTTGCCGGTTTCCATTACAGCACTGATATCTTTGAGTATTTCTTTATCACCAAAAGATTTAGAAATATTTTTGAGTTCAATCATAATAAGTGCAATTAAGTAATTTAATTTTTTTGTTTTTTTTCTCACAAAAATAAGACCGTCGTGAAAAATTTATTACAAAATGAAAAAAGCAAGTATGTAATCTGCAAATAAAATCAGAATGCAACTTGTTATTACAGCCGTTGTGCTTGCTCTTCCAATTTCCAAAGCGCCTCCTTTTACATTATAACCGTAAAAGGAAGAAATACTGCTAATGATGAAAGCAAAAGTATAGGCTTTTACAAGGGCAAACCATACATTTTTAGGAACGAAATTCATGAGTAAACCACGGTCGTAAGTATCGCCTGACAGAATACCACCAAGAGTTCCAGCCAATCTGCCGCCATAGATTCCGAGCACCATAGCAAGTATAACCAGTAATGGAATAGTAATCAGCGCGCCCAAAATTTTTGGAGCTACTAAATAGGACTTTGTATTGATGCCCATAATTTCAAGTGCATCAATCTGTTCACTAACTCTCATATTTCCAAGTTCGCCGGCGATCTTGCTTCCAACTACGCCCGCCAAAACGATACAAACCAACGTGGGAGCAAACTCTAGAATTACCGTATCACGAACAATTTGTGCAATTGTCTCTTTCGGAAGCATTGGGCTTGTAAGTTGATAAGCAGTTTGAACTGCACTCACCGCACCCATAAAAATAGAGATTACAGATACAATTCCGAGCGATCCCATGCCTATTTCAACAGATTGATGCATCAGTTCTTTCCAATACATTTTGAAATTTTCTGGCTTGGTAAACATGCCTTTCATCATCAAAAAATATGCGCCAATTGTAGAAAATAGTTTCATTTTATTTTTTTAAATATTTTTTACTCACCACCTTATTTTTTTAATTTTCCCCATCTCCCGGAAGATGCTTCTTCTTTATTTCTTTTGCATTTTAATTGTGCATCTACTACAGCAATTAAAACCATGTTGTAAATGCTGCGAACATGACTGCCCAATTGAAGAATATGCACTGGTTTATTTAATCCTAATAAAATCGGGCCAATAGCTTCTGCACCGCCTACTTCCTGCAGAAGATTATAAGTCACGTTACCTGAGGCAAGATTGGGAAAAATCAAAACGTTTACATCTTTATTTACCAGTTCGCTGAAAGGATAATTGTCTTTTAAAATTTCTTTA
>JBEPVG010000263.1:0-3774 GCA_041691175.1 Chitinophagaceae bacterium | reverse complement strand
GCATTATATTCTTTTCCGGTGTTGGAAAATTTTATTTTATCGTTCTTTTTTAAAGTGCCGTTAAAGATTCTAAAGTAAACAAGAATTCCTCTGAAACTATTGAAAACACTGTCAAATATCAATGCCTGCAGCGGCGCTTTTTCATCCCCGGTCGGCGCCGGAATGCGCCTGATAATTGCCGTAAGAATTTCTTCAATACCCACACCGGTTTTGGCGCTTGCGTGTAAAATATCTTCCTGTTTGCATCCAATCAATTCAATGATCTGATCTTCCACCTCTGCGATCATCGCCCCGTCCATATCAATTTTATTAATAACAGGAATGATTTCCAAATCATTGTCAATTGCGAGATACAAATTAGAAATTGTTTGTGCCTGAATTCCTTGTGTGGCATCTACCAAAAGCAAAGCACCTTCGCATGCAGCCAGCGCCCGGCTTACTTCATAGCTAAAATCTACATGGCCAGGTGTGTCAATCAAATTCAAAATATATTCTACGCCTTCAAACTTGTAATTAATTTGAATGGCATGGCTTTTTATAGTAATTCCCTTTTCTCTTTCTAGGTCCATATTGTCCAAAACCTGGGCATGCATTTCACGGTCGGTAACGGTGTGGGTGAATTCCAGCAAACGGTCTGCCAGCGTGCTTTTTCCATGATCGATATGAGCAATTATACAAAAATTTCTAATGTTTTTCATTTACTGAAAATATTTTTTAAAAAACGTCTGCAAAGGTAACAAAACGGCAGGCATTAGATGCTTAATTATAAACTCTTAAAACCACTTGGGAAACTACTTTTTAGAAAAATAAAACTTCAGGAAGGTATTAAATATTTCTGTGCGGAGATTTATTTGTGAAACGGAAAATTATAAAAAAAGACTATTTTCATTTTTTTATAATTGCATACAATGATTAAAAAGTTTATTCAAAAAATTTTCCATCTCAGGAAAGATCTAGGACTAAATTTTTATATAGCTAATCTTTTCTACAAACATATTTTAAGGCAAAATAGAAAAGTGAACTGGGCAATACATTATACTTCCACTATTCTTTATCCCGAAAATATTACCAAAGGAGAAAACGTTTTTCCTGGTGATTCGCCGGGGAATTATATCCAGGCTTTTAATGGTATAAGCATTGGGGATTTTACCAATATCGGGCCCAATGTAGGAATTATTTCAGCAAACCATAACCTGGTAAATAATGCTCTTTTTAATAAAACGGCTCCAATTTCTATTGGTAAGTTTTGTTGGATAGGAATGAATGCAATAATATTACCATCTGTGCAAATGGGAGATTTTACAATAGTAGGTGCCGGATCAGTAGTTACCGAAAATTTCATTGAAGGATATTGTGTAATAGTAGGAAATCCTGCTAAAATAGTTAAACATTTAGATAAAAAAACGTGTGAGCAGTTCAGTAAATCAAAATTATAAACCAATAGCTGTACGAAAATTTTCGTGGTTGTTTTTGGGAAGAGTAATACCGGTGCTGATTCTTTTTTTAGTTATGGTTATTTTTTCCAGAAAATTGAGTTACGACGATTATGGAGAGTTTCAAAGCGTTTGGATGTACACAAACATTGTCAACGTTATTCTCAATTTTGGTTTATCAGCTGTTATACTTTCTACCAACATAAATTTTCTTTTTTCTTTTATAAGAAAAAATCAAAAAAAATTAAGCATTTTTTATTCAGTGTTATGGATTTGCGGATTATCAGCATTTTTTTTATTTGCAAAAAATTTCAACACCTCCTTAAAATTCCTGCTCATTGCATTTATATTTATTCAAAATGTTTCTACAGTTTTTGAAACGCTTTTAATAAAGCGCCAGGGAGAAAAGATTTCATTTGTAATTAATTTTATTTATTCAATTTTATTTTTCGGCTGGCATCTTTATATTCTCTCCACAAATTATTCTCTCTATTCACTCATTTTCGGAATCTGCCTTCTTTCTGTTTTGAAATTAATTGCAATGGTTTGGGTTCCATCAAAAAAAGAATCATATCAGGAAACGCCCCATGAGAAACATTTTTTAAACCACTGGTTTTATCTCGGAATGAATGACATAGTTGGCGTAATTTCCAAATGGATGGACAAAGCCCTTTTATTGTATCTCCTTACTACTACTGACTTTGCCATCTTTTTTAACGGATCTTTTGAAATTCCGTTATTTGGCTTACTGATCAGCGTAGCTGGTAGTTTTTTACTCATAGAAATTTCGGGCTACCTCCATTTAAACGATAAAATAATTAAGTTATTCCGTGAAAATTTCAATGCGCTTTCTACCATTGTTTTTCCTTTATTCTTTTTTTTATTCTTTTTTCAAAAAGAACTTTTCTCGTTTGTGTTTAACGATAAATATAATGCCTCATTACCCATTTTTGCCATAAGTATTTTTATTCTTCCCATTCGCATTAATAATTATAGCGCCGTTTTGCAATGCTTTTCAGAAGGTAAAAAAATTTTATGGGGATCGGTCCTGGATATTTCTATCGCCATCATTTCAATGCTGATTCTTTACCCAACTATGCATACAAAAGGAATTGCGTTGGCCATTGTCATTGCTACATATTGCCAGGTATTTTATTATCTGTGGCATTCTGCTAAAATTCTGCATACCTCTATCTTCAAAATTGTACCTTTTAAAAAATTAGTTTTGAAATTTTTTATAATATTATGTCTCTTTGCCTTCTTGTTTTTGCTTTTATCCGGGACTGAATTGAAAACAAAATTATTGATATCAACCTTATTTACCGGCATCCTGATTTTCATAGGAATTTTGCCTTATTTAAATTTTTTTATTAAGAAAAAAATAATAATAGAAGAAAAATAAACCTCGGTCTCATGTAATCAAAGCTTTTTACTTTTTAATTTATTAAATGGTTTTTGTAGCATCTTTGTCGGACAATTTTTATATCTATTCAAAAGAATTTTATGTCCAGGTTTCGTAAGATTAATCCAGAAGCAGCTTCGGAAATTAATACTGGTTTCGGCGTTAATTCCTCCGATTATGGCGGAAGATTTTTGAATAAAAATGGCCATCCAAATGTGGAAAAAAGAGGAGTTGGCTATTTTGAAAAAATAAGCTGGTATCACGTTTTATTGGAAATGCCTCGCTTAAAATTTCTATCTATTATCCTGATTTTTTATCTTGTAATTAATCTTTTGTTTGGCTTTTTTTATTTTTTATTGGGGGGCGATAAATTAAGCGGCATTGTTGCCAATTCGTCGTTTAAAGAATTTGAGGAAACATTTTTCTTTAGCTGCCAAACATTTACAACTGTTGGTTATGGCAGAATCAGCCCGATTGGATTTGTGGCGAGCGCTTTGTCATCGTTAGAAGCCCTGATCGGATTATTATCTCTTGCGGTAGTAACTGGTTTACTATATGGAAGATTTTCCAAACCAAAAGCATTCTTAAAATTTAGTGCAAATGCAGTGTTGGCGCCATTTAACAAGGGAAAAGCCATTATGTTAAGATTGGCGCCTTTTAAAAACAACACGCTCACAGATGCAGAAGCAAAAGTGACTTTAGGATTAGTTGTTGAAGAAAAAGGTAAACTGGTTAATAAATTTTATCAACTTCCATTAGAATACAATACCGTAAATTCTCTCACACTTAGCTGGACGATTGTACATCCTATTACAGAGGCAAGCCCGTTTTATAATTTTAAAAAGGAAGATTTTCAAAATGCACAGGGAGAAATTTTGGTTTTTATAAAAGCATTTGATGACATGTTTTCCAATACCGTCGTTGCACGAACCTCATATA
>JBEPVG010000262.1:0-3795 GCA_041691175.1 Chitinophagaceae bacterium | reverse complement strand
ATTCGTCCTTCAGTTTTGGTTGGCAGAAGAAAAGAATTTCGTGCGGGAGAGCGTTTCGCAATTTTGTCTGCAAAAATTTTAACCCCTTTTATGCTTGGTTCCCTCAAAAAATACAAACCCATTCATGTAAAAAAAGTGGTGAGGGCCATACTCAGGATTGCCAATTTAAAAAACCAAAAGATCCTTTACGAATACGATGATCTGAATAAGCTCGGAAGAATCTAATCGCTAATGATTCAGTCACTTACGTGGCCGAAATTCGATATTCAGGATTCTCAGTTGCTCAACTTGAAAACCATCTTTATCAACTGCTCTTTGTAGTTAGCGCCAATAGGAATTTCTTTTCCATTAAAAGGATTGATTGCGTAAGCGCCGGTAAAACATCCCGTAATTTGTTTCACCTCAGCCATTCTTTCCCGGTCGCTGCGGCTTTTGACGTAATCCAAATATTCGTCTATGGATGACCGTTGTGCTGATGTTGTGATTTGATTTACCAATTCATGTTCAGGTGCAAGCACCAAAAAATCAACACCAAAAATCGTATCGGGTCGGGTGGTATAAACGTCAACGGTGAAAGCTTCGCTTTTTTTCGCCTCACCCCCGTCCCCTCTCCTTGCGGAGAGGGGGGAAGAATCCAACTCCTGTTTAATCACCTCACCAACTTTTTTGAAATTATTTATTACTTCATCATTCGTAAACCTGACAATTTTATACCCAAGATCTTCTAAATATTCAGTCCTTAAATCGTCATACTTTTTCTGTTCGGGATCATTATGATAATCTCCATCTACTTCTATTAATAATTTTTCCTTAAGAAAAGCAAAATCGATAATAAATCCATCAATAACATGCTGCCTTCTTACTTTAGAACCAAATTGATTGTTTCTTAATTTTTGCCACAATTTATCTTCCGCTGGTGTTTTCTCTTTTCTGTTTTCTCTTGATAAATCCTTAAGTTCTGGCCACATTTTTATATTGGCAGTTTGAATAGAGGTTTTATCTCCCTCTACTTTAGGAGAGGGGTTAGGGGTGAGGCTCAATTCAAACTCCATTTCAGCTCCCTCACTCCTACCAATCCAGTTGCGTTGCATTTCTTTCATCGCATCGCTGAAAGCCACTGTTTCCAATCCTTTCAACAATCTGTCGGCATATTCAGTAATTCGTAAATACCATTGGCGCATCTTCTTCTTTTCTACCGGAAAGCCACCTCGCTCACTTACACCATTTACCACTTCATCATTTGCCAATACAGTTCCTAAACCTTCACACCAATTCACTTCGCCATAAGAGGAAAATGCCAAACGGAAATTCATTAAAATTTCCTGTTGTTTTTTTTCGTCAAAACCTTTCCATTCTTCTGCAGTAAATGATTGTGAAATATCATTACTTAAATTCTCAGTTCCTGATTCTTCAAAATTTTTTATCAGTGTTTCAATTGATTCTGCTTTATCATTTTTTTGATTGTACCAGCATGTAAAAAGTTGTAAAAATATCCATTGCGTCCAACGATAATATTCAGGATCACTCGTTTTTATTTCACGACTCCAGTCATAACAAAATCCAATTTTATCCAACTGATTTTTGAAGGTAGCAATATTTTTTTCGGTTGTTGTTGCTGGATGTTGTCCAGTCTCAATCGCATATTGTTCAGCAGGCAAGCCAAAACTGTCAAATCCCATAGGATGTAGTACGTTAAAGCCTTTCAGCCTTTTATATCTGGCATAAATATCACTGGCGATATAACCCAAAGGGTGACCGACATGCAAGCCAGCGCCACTCGGATAAGGAAACATATCGAGCACATAACATTTCGGCTTTTCAGATGAATTACTCACATGATAAATGCCGGATTGTTTCCATTGTTGCTGCCATCTTTTTTCTATTTCTCTAAAATTATATTCCATTCTTTTTATCAAAAATTTACTGAAAAACTAAATCGGATTTGAAATGAATATTTTTCAAATTCTTTTCGCAAAATATAAAATCAAAAACGCCTTTTAATCTTTTTTTGTGAAAGAAATGTTATTGATTAAAACTCAATTGTTTTCAATGACAGATGTAAATTACATTAGCAATCAATTGCGAAGGCGCAAAAATACTAAACCTGTTTAAAATCATTTATTTTTGCGGCGCATAAAAATGCGGTAAAAATAATTATCCAAACATTATGGCTCAATTCGGTAAAGCATCAACCAAACGCGGAAAACCTTCTTATGTATATGCAATCATCGGGGTGTCTTTGGTGTTATTTCTTTTTGGAATCGTAGCATGGATTTTTTTAAATATCAAAAAAACCGGCGACTATTTTAAAGAAAATATTCAACTCCACGCATATATTTACAGAACTGCTTCTGATGCAGAGATTGATTCTTTAAAAAGTTATATTGAAGCAATTCCCTACGCGGTGAAAGTGGAATATATTACCCGAGAAAAAGCGATTGAAAAATACAACCAGGAAAATGATACCCTTTGGAAAACACTTGCTATCAGCAATCCTTTGCCCGAAAGTATTGACTTTTATGTGAAAGCAAATTATGTCGATAAAGACAGCCTTGCTAATTTAGAAGATTCGCTCGTTGCCCATTTTCCACATACGCTTTCTGAATTTCAAACGCCAAAAGCAACGGTGGCGGGCGTGAGCCAATTTGTAAATACATCTACTCTTGTTTTGTTTGTCGTTGCAATTATATTATCTCTCTTAGTAATCGTGTCCATTGATAATACAATTCGCCTGGCCATGTATAGCAATCGATTTATTATAAAAACAATGCAAATGGTTGGCGCTACGCGATGGTTCATTACACGTCCGCTTGATGGGCGCGCAATCATAAATGGAATTATTGCGTCGGCAATCGCAATCGGCTTAATGCTCGGATTTATTACACTTTCAGAAAAATTTATTCCTTATTTAAAAATACTGCACGACACCTCAAACATGCTTTTAATTTTTGCCGGCATCACTATTTTAGGAATTTGCATCACGTTTTTAAGCACACATCGTTCTGCATTAAAATATTTAAGAATGAAACTTGATGAATTGTATTAATCAAAATAAAATTATTATTAGCTAAAAAATAAAATATGAGTTCACCCAAAAAAGTTATTTCTTCCGCTCCTACCAAAGAAATTCCACATCAACCCACTGAAGTAAATCATTTATTTACCAGGGATAATTACAAATGGATGTTGATCGGTTTGGTAATAATGGCGATTGGATTTTTTTTGATGGCAGGCGGCAAAAGTACAGACCCAAATGTGTTTAACGACAATGAAATTTATAGTTTCAGAAGAATTACTTTAGCGCCCATATTGATTGTTGGCGGATTAATAGTTGAAATTTTTGCGATCATAAAAAAGCAAAAATAATTTTATAAACAAAACTAAATGAGCGATGATTATTTCATCGCTTTTTTTATGTTGGCTTTTATTTTTAAAACAAGAACAAAAAAATGGACATCATTCAATCAATTATAATCAGCATTGTTGAAGGAATTACAGAATTTATTCCGATCTCTTCTACCGGCCACATGATTATTGCAGAAAAATTGCTGGGAATAAAAGAAGATGAATTTACAAAAGTGTTTACTATAGCCATCCAATTGGGCGCTATTCTGGCAGTGGTTGTTTTGTACTGGAAAAAGTTTTTTGATTTTAAAAATATTCATTTTTATTTTAAATTAATCATCGGTGTTATTCCCGCAATTATTCTCGGTTTGTTATTTTCAAAAAGAATAGATGAGTTGATGCAAAGCACAACGATTGTTGCATTCGCATTGCTTCTTGGTGGCATAGTTC
>JBEPVG010000261.1:0-3819 GCA_041691175.1 Chitinophagaceae bacterium | reverse complement strand
CCTTTTATCGGAAGGATTTGGTTAAATATTTCCAATCTGAAAAAGCCATCTTTCTCAGCTATTGATTCATGAATAATTCCCTGCCATTCGACGGTAATTTTTGCATAAGAAAAAGGAATTACCATAAACAACCGAAGCATAGAAAATAAATTGATTATCCAGTTTGGCCGGAATGTTTTTCGGGGAAACGGACTTAATCTGAAGACATGGCCCGTTACAATTATTTTTTCATCATTTCCAAAACCATTGTAAACTTTTATTACCGGATGATGATTCAACCTTAATAAATAAAAAAATTTGTTTTTTATCTTATTAAGCGGGGAAATTTTCTTTTCTTTATGTAAAGGTTTTTCTGTCATTTAAAAAATTGCAAAGTAAAAATGCCGTCCGATTCCAAATTAAATATATTATTTATTCTCAATCCCGCTTCAGGTGGAAAAAAGAAAATTAATTGGGAACCATTAATCCGCGATTACTTCAAACAACTTTCTTACCAAATTGATTTTTATATTTTATCAGGAAAAGATGATTCATCAGGAATTAATTATTGGATTGAAAAAATGGCTCCGGAAAAAATTGTGGTCGTCGGTGGTGATGGAACGATTACTCTTGTTGCGAAACAACTTTTGGGATCATCAATTCCTTTGGCAATCCTTCCTGGTGGGTCCGCGAATGGCATGGCGGCTGAATTAAATATTCCAAAAGATCCTGCTTCGGCGCTGGATATTATTGTAAATGGAAAAGAAAAAAAATGTGATGTTTTGAAAATAAATGAAAATAATATTTGCATTCATTTAAGCGACTTAGGTTTGAATGCGCGTATTGTCAAATATTTTGACAAAAACGCAATGCGTGGAATGTGGGGCTATGCAAGAATGCTGATTAAAATCCTGGTTGAAGGAAAACCTGTGAATGCTCATATCGTGGCTGATAATCTTGATAGAAATATTCCGGCCTACATGATTGTCATTGCCAATGCTACCAAATATGGTACCGGCGCGGTTATTAATCCTGATGGCTTCATTGATGATGGTAAGTTTGAACTGGTGGTTGTTCGAAAAATTTCGATGTTAGGATTTTTAAAAATGTTTTTAAGTAACAAACCTTTCAATCCAAAAACTGTAGAAATATTTCAAACGACTAAGGCAGTAATTACCACTAAAAGAAGAACGCATTTTCAGATAGATGGAGAATTTATGGGAAAAATGAAAAAGGTTACTGCAGAAATTATTCCATCAGCTTTGACTTTTCTTGTGGCCGAAGAGAAATAAAAATCTTCGGTATTTATTGGTCTGCTGTAGAAGTAGATGAGGGCATTTCTTTTTCTTTCAAAAAGTCTAATTTTATTAAATATTTATTTATAATAAATGCTAAGAAAACACTAATAACAATAGAGCCAAGCACGTCACTTGGATAATGCACTCCAAGCACCATTCTGGTATAAGCTACAACTATTGCCCACACCCACACCGCTATTACCCACCATTTTTTTGATTTGAAAAGAAGCGTAAAGGATGTTGCAAGCATAAACACTTCGCCGGTATGTCCGGATGGGAAAGAATAGCTAAATACGGGAACTAAATTATGAATGGTATGATGTGTAACAAATGGCCGCAGCCGTTTTACATTATCTTTAATGATATCGATGATCATCGAATTGATGGTAAGAGAAATGAGGATCAGCCAGCTTTTTCTTTGTAATAAAAACCGGTGTTTTACGATTGCAAACAACAATAAAATAATTGGAAAAGAATAAGTAACTACAGTAGCGATGTTAGTGATGAGAATGAAAAAATTATCCAGCGGTTTAAATCTATTGTGATTGATTAACTCCAAAATATGAAAATCAATATTTTGCAAACTCTTAATAAATTGCACGAGAGCAAAGAAAAGAAAATGAACGAAAAAGAGAAATATTTCCATAGAGACAGAAGATTAAAAGCGCCAATATTAATTGTATAAATTTAGGTCAATCGTAGGAAATGATTTAACAAATTAATGAATCCTGTCGCCACGCACTTCCATACTTTCCATTAAATCGGTTTCGTAAACAATCCATTCCTTCCATCTTTTTCTTACTTTTTCTTTTGGCAAATAAGTATCTGCAAGATTGATAAATAAAGTATAATGGCCGGCCTCACTTTCCATAAATTTTCTATAGAATCTTTTCATATAATCATCCTGAAGCCCTTCGCTCAATCGTTTGAAACGTTCGCAGCTTCTCGCTTCTATCAAGGCCATCGTTAATAAATGATCTAAGAATCTTTCTTCCGGACTACCGCCTTTTTTTTGAAATTCAAGAAGCTTATTTACATAAATATCTTTTCGCTGTGGGCCTAATTGCAATTTGCGTTTGTTCATCTCCGTTAGTACCTGGCGGAAGTGTCCCCATTCTTCGGTAACAATCACCGACAATTCACTAACCAACTTTTCTTTATCATTATATTTTGTGATCAGTGTGATGCAACTTGTAGCAGCTTTTTGCTCGCACCACGCATGATCGGTTAAAATTTCTTCCAGGGAAATTGCGGCAAGATTTACCCAGCGCGGATCGGTTACTAATTGCAATCCTAAAATATTTTTAGTGTCCTGTGAAAGCATTTCCATTTTTCAAAAATAATTCTTAAATAACGAACTGGGCAATTAGCTAATTTTACTTCATGAAAGAAGATTCTCTGGATAAAAAATTACAAGACAGAACAGTTGCGAATGCTTTACGAACACTAAAATTAATTGAAAGTAAAACAGATTTTTGTAGCAATGATTATCTGGGCATTGTAAAAAATAAATTAATTGAAAGCATTATTACTTCAAATCTTTCTCATGGAAGTACGGGCTCACGGCTGCTTTCAGGAAATTATCAGTTAATTGAGGAAACGGAAAAGTTGATTGCAAACTTTCACCATGCTGAAGCGGGATTAATTTTTAATTCCGGCTATGATGCCAACACCGGATTGTTGAGTTGTGTTCCACAAAAAAATGATACCATTATTTATGATCAGCTTAGCCACGCTTCTTTGCGCGATGGAATCCGTTTATCTTTTGCCACTTCTTTTTCATTTTTTCACAATGATCTGGAAGATTTGGAAAAGAAATTAGCTGTTTCAAAAACCACTTCTCAAAATATTTTTGTTGTTACAGAAAGTGTATTTTCTATGGATGGAGATTTTGCTCCTTTAATGAGAATCATTGATTTGTGTGAAAAATATAAAGCCGCATTAATTGTTGATGAAGCCCATGCCACAGGCGTTGTGGGCGAAGCAGGAGCAGGGCTCGTGCAGCAATTACATGTCGGGGATAAATGTTTTGCGCGCATTCATACATTTGGCAAAGCCTGTGGAGCGCATGGCGCAATTATTCTTGGTTCGGCAAAACTTAAAAAGTTTCTGATTAATTTTTGCCGTCAATTTATTTACACAACCGCTTTGCCTCCTTCGGTAATTGAAGGGATTTTTATTTCTTATAAAATATTTCCCGCATTAAAAAAGGAGCGTGAAAAGATCAACCAATTGATTGCGATTTTTAAAAAGGCGAAATTAAAATATTCAATTTTACCTAGCGACACGCCGATACAAATTGTGGTTATTCCGGGAAATAATAAAGTAAAAGAAATTGCGGAAACTTTACGGG
Source organism: Chitinophagaceae bacterium (assembly GCA_041691175.1). GTDB lineage: Bacteria > Bacteroidota > Bacteroidia > Chitinophagales > Chitinophagaceae > Ginsengibacter. The sequence continues at coordinate 189 of JBEPVG010000261.1, read as the reverse complement.
AAAATAATTTTGATATTAGGCCAATTCTTTATCCAACTGTTCCAAATGGACAAGAAAGATTACGGATTGTATTACATGCTTTTAATACAACAGCAGAAGTGAAGGGCGTTTTGAAAATATTAAGTGCTCATTAAATCTTAATTATTCAAAACAGAAATTCGGTTTATTTGTTTGTTTACTGCTTTGAGT
>JBEPVG010000260.1:0-3819 GCA_041691175.1 Chitinophagaceae bacterium | reverse complement strand
ATTAGATTTAAAGTTACTTTAAACAGGTTATGTCAACAAATAATAAAATCTATTTTTGTTTTTAAAATAGGAATTTAAAATAATGCTTACAAAACGTTTTCATTTTACATTTACTGCTTGCCGGGTGGCGAAATTGGTAGACGCACTGTGTTCAGGTCGCAGCGTTCGCAAGGATGTGCTGGTTCGAATCCAGTCCCGGGCACAGAATAAAATTATAATGTTTGATAGCCCTGAATTTCAGGGCTGTTTTATTTTTTTGCGGTGATAAAGAGGACGTTTTATTTAAACAAGTTATAATGCTTTTCTAAAAAACATTAATTTTAATTATGTATATATATAGTCTCTATCTAAAAAATGTCGGTCCTTTTTTAAATACTGACATTGAATTTATTAAGGAAGGAAAGAAACGAAACAATATTACAATCATAACCGGCGAAAATGGGGCTGGGAAAAGTATTATACTGGATTCAATTAGGGGTTTATTAGCAGGGATTCATAGTAATCGTGTTTTGGAAAGATCAATAATTAGTGATGCTAATAATTTTGCTTTATCAATGTATTTGGATTGTGGAAAAGGAGTACAAAATATAGTCTCTACGATAACAGATGTAAATGATGGTCATTTTAAGATAGAAGGAGTTAATGGTCTTGGTAGTCACATATATCATCAATTAGATACAATTACATTTAAAGAAAAATGGATTGTTGATTATTGGACTTCACAAATTAATACAGGGAAATTTAGTCTGGATTCAATAACAAAGCTTAATACAAAATCTTATCTAAAAGATGGCATTTTAGGTACGCAGACTAATGTGGATGTTATTAAACTTATCACATTCTTTGAATATTTGTCAGGAAGTGGAAATGAAGCTGAAAGTGATCTAGGGAAATCACTATTTACGTTGATAAAAGCTTTAATAAATGAATGTTTGAATTATGGCGAATTTTCTCATATTTCAAGAATTACTTTACAGCCAATTCTCAAGATAAGGGGCCAAGAATTAACACTAGAGAAACTCAGTAGTGGTAATATTTATCTAATACAAAGACTTCTTTCATTAGTTTATAAAGCGTACAGTGCCTTTGATGTTTACGGAGGCGAACCAAGTGAAATAAATAAAGTAAAGGGATTGTTATTAATTGATGAAATCGAAAATCATTTGCATCCAAAATGGCAAAAGAAAATTTTGAAAATCATTAGGAAATATTTTCCAAATCTTCAAATTATTCTAACAACACATTCTCCATTTATAATTTCTTCTATAGATAGTATAAACGTTTTGGTTTGTCAAATGGTAGATAAGAATGCAATAGTAACTGATGAAACTGATTTCTATAAAAATAAACCTATTGAGGAAATCATTAGAACTTCTTTATTCGGAACGGATTCATTTAGTGAAGATATAAGTGAATTATTAGCCCAGAGAAAACGCGCTATTGATAAAGACGATATGTCTTTAGCAAAAGAAATAGAAACAAAATTGATTGAAAAAAATCCCGAATATTTCCGTTATTTCAATCTTGATCAACTGTAATGATTAACTTGATAAGAATTGCTGAACCTAAACAATTAGTTGACAATAAAGCAGCACAGATAGCAGCTTTTTTAGCTTCAGCAAGAGTTCGACCTTATAGCTATCAATATGCAAGTGCAGCGATTAGACAAGAACTATGTTCTATAAGTTTTAATAAATGCTTCTACTGCGAAAGAGAATTGTCAGGTAATACAAAAGAAGTAGATCACTATATAGAAATTTCCTGTGATAGAACAAAAGCTTTAGATTGGGATAATTTATTTCTTTCGTGTGAAAGTTGTAACAATAAAATCAACCACAGTCTTCTTCCTGTGACTGATGCATTAAACCCTTTTATTCACACTAACGAGCAAATAGAAGAGCACTTAACCTTCGAGCTTGATATAATTAGACCTAAGAATAATTCTGTAATTGGCATGAATACTATAAAAAAATTTCGCTTGAATAGTGAATCTTCTGATTTATGGCGCTCAAGATTTTTAAATAAATTTTTTGACGAATTTACAGGGTTACAAACGAAGTGTACGGTGGAAGGAAATCGAGCTATGACATTAGTTGAAAAGGAACAGTTATTAAAGTATTCTTATTGTAGTCATCCTTTTTCACTTATGTTTAAAATTGTATTACGAAGAAAGGGACTTATAGCTTAAACTCCATTTGCTTTTTTATTTTTAAAAAACATAACAGAAACACTTTAATTTTAAATTAAAATATTTTTTTAAAACCAATTTTTACTGCGATTGTACGTTACTGTTATAAAATAGAATATCGTTCAATGTTTATAAAATTTTCCAAAGCTCTAAAATTCCTTTTCTTCTATTTAATAATATGTTTTGCCAATAAAGCATTTTCTCAAAACCACACAACAACTTCAGGTAATCCAATCTTCCCTGGCTGGTATGCTGATCCCGAAGCAAGAATTTTTAATCATCAATATTGGGTGTACCCAACTTTTTCTGCGCCATATAACGAGCAGGTTTTCTTAGATGCATTTTCTTCCCCTGATTTAATTCATTGGACAAAGCATTTGCACGTTCTTGATACAACAAATATTCATTGGGCAAAGCGCGCAGTGTGGGCGCCTTCCATTGTGGAAAAAAATAAAAAGTTTTATTTGTTTTTCGGTGCTAACGATATTCAGAATGATCAGCAGCAAGGCGGCATTGGTATTGGTGTTGCTGATAATCCTTCGGGTCCGTTTAAAGATTATTTGGGCAAGCCTTTAATTGATAAATTTCATAATGGCGCACAGCCCATTGACCAGTTTGTTTTTAAAGATAAAGATGGCCAATACTATTTAATTTATGGCGGCTGGGGACATTGCAACATCGCAAAATTAAATAATGACTTTACCGGTTTTATTCCATTTGATGATGGCACAACCTTTAAAGAAATTACACCAAAAGGATATGTGGAAGGTTCGTTTATGATTTTGAGAAATAATAAATATTATTTCATGTGGTCAGAAGGCGGATGGACCGGCCCGGATTATTCAGTGGCGTATGCAATGGCTGATTCTCCATTTGGTCCTTTTACAAGAATAGGAAAAATATTGCAGCAGGATTCTACAGTTGCCACAGGTGCGGGCCATCATTCAGTTATTCAAATTCCCGGAACGGATAAATGGTTTATTATTTATCACAGGAGGCCGTTAGGAGAAACGGATGGTAACCATCGCGTAACCTGCATCGATGAAATGCATTTTGATAAAAATGGATTTATTGAACCGGTCAAGATTACATTTAAAGGTGTGAAAAAAGAATTATTAAAATAAATATTTATTCCGGCATGATGAATTTTTTAAAATCACCTTCAACATAATTTCGCAGATAACATTTACTTTCACTTCTTAAAAATATATTGTATGTATTCATCATGTAGAATTATTGCTGTTATTATTTTTTCTTTTATTTCTTTTGCAGCAATAGCACAGCCACCTCAAGGTGTTCACTGGTCAAAGGATGGCAATAGCTTTTACCAGTCAAAAAGTAATGAAATTACCCAGACGGATTTGACTTCTAACAAAGTAACAGTGCTTGCAACAAAAGAGCAACTAACACCATCGGGAGCTTCATCTCCTTTAACGGTTCGTAATTTTTTCTTTTCAAACGACGGAAATAAATTGCTTATTTATACAAACTCAAAGCGTGTATGGCGCTACGATACACGTGGTGACTATTGGGTTCTTGATTTGGCAAGTCATAGCTTAAAAAAACTTGGATCAGGTATGCCTGAGTCATCTTTAATGTTTGCAAAATTTTCTCCTGACGGAAATAAAGTT
>JBEPVG010000259.1:0-3827 GCA_041691175.1 Chitinophagaceae bacterium | reverse complement strand
GATGGATATGCTGATAAATATATTAGCGGCCACAATCAGCGCAGTGTATACGATAGATTGTTCCCCGTTTTTATTGGAAACTGCTATAGCTATCAATGCCCAAACTCCTACCAAAGCAAACTCTCGCATATTACGTTTCCAAGTGATGAAAATATTCAAAACTCCTGCTATGATGATCATAATGATGGCCCACGAAATTTGAGATATACCGAATCCGTTCCATTTTATTTTGGTTAAATAAGCCGCTATGTCTGCGATGAGCGCCACGCTGATCCAGCCGGCATAAATACAAAATGGCCAAAACACAAAAGCGAATTTTTTAAGCGGCAGGTCATCTAATTCCATCCTGGTGTTTAAAATTATTTTTATAAGGCAGCCTAAAAGAATGATCATAATAATCACAGAAAGTCCAATGTAATCGTAAAGCCATGCTACGATCCAACACGAATTAGCAATGCATGAAATCACAAACCACCAACCAATTTCCATGACCGGCCATTCATCTTCTGTTTTTTTAAATAATCCGCGCCCGGAATAGATAACGAATCCAAGGAGCCCGAGGTAGATGATCCCCCAAATAGCAAAGGCATATCCGGCCGGAGTAAAATAATTTTGATAACTCCCGGACACATCCGCCATAGTTTTATTATTAAATACGCCTGTGTTGGACAGGTAATTCATGATAATCGTTGCGACGATCGCAATGCCATTTGCAATGGATAAGGTTTTTTTCATCTGTACTTATTTTGTTTAAAAAAATCCATCTGAAAACTACAAGGTTGGTACCAATATTTTTCGGTGCAATTTCTTTTTTAAAATGCGAACCAGGAATGGGACGATATAGTTCAAATAGGGCTTACACGCTAAGGGAAGCGCTCATTACAGGCTGTCCGGCTTCTTTTGCTGACGCTTTTCTTTTCACCAGGTGTGAGTAAATCATTAAATTCAAAATGAACATTTCAAATCCATAGAAAACATCTTCTACCGGAATCGTAAACAAGCGAAAATGTAGATTTTGCGTATTGTCATATCTTACTACAGGTTCCTCTAATCCTGTTCCGGTAAGGATCCCGTTTACAATCAGGAAGGGGACTAACAGTATTGCATAAACGCTTACTGCTTTTCCAAACCAATCAATTCGAAAAACGAATTTTAAGATAAGGCAAACAAAAGCAGTACTTATAAAAGTAACTGAAGTATAAAGCCTGTCAAGAAAGATTAAGCCCGTGATCAGCAGGGCGATAGAAAAAACAATGCAGAAAACATCTTCTGTTTTTGGCTTCCACGCCAGGTTGTAAAATTTGTTGAGGCAATAATAGGTAAACACACAAGAAAATGGAATGCAGATAAAAAACAGTACTTCTTCGATCGGTAAGTTTAAAATATAAAATCCACTGACATATCTTGGATTGAAATTCCATATTCCCAGTTCAGTGAAAAGAGCATCCCATGCAATGAACAGAATTGCAACTATGGCTGCAGCGGCAAAAAACTGGGACCAGGTTTTGTAAAATTTTATTTTTGGATGAAATGAAAAAATAACAGGAATAATCACGGTAAAAAAATCGACCAAAAGATAAAGGGATTTCATGCATTAATTTTTTTATTGACTTCAGGGAAGTCCGCACTGATTCTGCCAAAACTTCCGTGGTAATAGGAACAATCCAATAATTTAATTCTTCCTGTTAGATAGTGGCTTCTGCCTTGGGTAATCTCGAATTTTTAGCCCTCATATTATCCCTAAAATATTTGAAAGGAACCCACAACATTCCGAAACATTCTCCATCTTCTTTTGTCAGGTGCTTATGGTGCATTTTATGCGCCCTGCGAATAGCTTTGAAATATGCGTTGTCTGAATTTCTAAAAATTTTGAATCTTTGATGAATAAATATATCGTGGATGAAGAAATAGGCCATCCCATAAACGGTGATGCCGACACCTATCCAGAACAGGAAATTGTAATCATTCTGCATACCGAAAAACAACGCCGCAATTCCCGGCAGTGCGAATATCAAAAAGAAAAAATCGTTGTGTTCGATAAACCCTTCAGATTCTTTTTTGTGATGGTCTTTATGAAGCTTCCAAAGTATGCCATGCATGATATACTTGTGTGCCAACCAGGCCACGGCCTCCATGGCTACAAATGCGGCAAGCACAATTAAAATGTTAATGATTATTGTTTCCATCGCTATTAAATATTTTAGTTAAAACCTCTTTTCTAAATTCGAATATATGTTCAATTTTTTTTCGCACCAGCAACGAATGAGCAATGTTTCCAATGAACCCAAAAGGTAATTCATATTTTACTTCATCTTTCATCAACACACCACCATCTTTTTCAAAAAAAGTGTGGGTGTGTTCCCAAATTTTATAAGGACCTTTTAATTGCCTGTCGGAAAATATTTCCGGCTTTTTCACCCGGGAAATTTCCGTCTGCCAATGCAAAGGAATACCAAATAATGGCTTAACGGTGTAATCAATAAGCATACCTCCGTAAATTTCTTTTCCTTCCAGGTCTGTTAAAATTTTAAAATCCAGTTCCGGCGGAGTAATAACCGCCAGGTTTTTCGCTGACGAAAAAAAGTTCCAGGCAGCATTGATGTCTGTGTTTAAAAATTGTTCGGCTCTATAATAGAATACGCTCATTTGATCTTTTCAATTTAAAATGAATGTTCTGCGGAAATGCTAAAATCTACTTTTTAGCTTATGAGAACTTCATCACCTTTGGCAGGCAAATCTGCAGCCACGCGGAGAATATTTCCGGGTGCAGATGAATTTCACTTTGCAATTTCCGTAGACTTACATACCTCCAATCTTGTACTTCCATAGGGTCAGGCACAGGAAGCGCATCGCTTTTACCGAAGTACACATGATCCAGCTCGTGCTCCGTCAATCCATTTTCAAAATGCTTTTGATAGATGAATTTGAATTTAAAATCCGTTTCACATTCCATTCCCATTTCCTCCTTTAATCTTCTTTTAATGGTGTCGTCGATTTGCTCATCTTTGCACGGATGGCTGCAGCAGGTATTGCTCCATAACCCCCCGGAATGATATTTATTTTCCGCCCGGCGCTGCAACAATAATTCGCCGTCTGAATTAAAAATAAATACCGAGAACGCACGATGCAACAATCCATTCTGATGCGCAAATAGCTTTTCAGCAAATCCTGTTTCGTTATCATCTTTATCAACTAATATCAAGGGTTGGTTCATGCGATTCTTTTAATTGTTCTCACTTTCCGCTTATTTTAAGGGAATTTTTTTCATCGTTGTTTAAATACTTTGATTGGCACAATATTGGAAAAATAAATGCTTTAAGTTGTATGTCTGTTGCCTCCATAAATCCTTTCAATATAAACGTTTTGTCATTTTCAATACGATCGTGATAACCTAAAAACGAAGGAATATTTGTCTGGGCGGCAAAACGTAAAAATCTTAGTTCCAAACATGATTCATCAAGCGCTATTGCCGTCTCCAGCATGTTTTTTCCTTTTTTGAAATAGGACATTTTTGAAAATGGGTTGATAACATACTTCGCCATCATCATGGTTCCGCTTGCTTTGTAACCCAGGAGCAACGGATTTGTTTCGTCAAATTCAGAAAGCATCCCCACCATTTCCCGGCACGCTGTTTCACTTGTAGCAGACTTTTGATAAAGCGTTCTCACGTCATTAATGTCAATATTTCTACCTGTTGCGAACGTATTACTCTTGATAAAAAGCAAAGAAATAAACAACATTTTGTTCATACCATTCTCATTTTATTTTGCAAAAGACTGTATACCATAAGTCCTACTTTTTTACTGTTGGTTATTCTTATACGCTCG
>JBEPVG010000258.1:0-3861 GCA_041691175.1 Chitinophagaceae bacterium | reverse complement strand
AAACATGAGAGAGAATACTGGGTTCAGGTGGAAGCAGATATTTCTCCGGAAGCAATAGATGAAATTCAAAAAGGTGTTTCTATTAACGTCCATGGAAAAATTTATCAAACCCCGAAATGTGTTGCAAAAAAGTTTCTGAATCCACCAAAGGTGAGCGAAAGGAATCCTCCCATACGTTTTAGAAAATCTATTTCTGACAGTTGGGTTAAATTAATTTTGATTGAGGGGAAAAACAGGCAGGTACGTAAGATGACCGCTGCTGTTGGTTTTCCAACATTGAGATTAATCAGATACCGGATTGAAAAAATTACTTTGGAAAATTTAATCCCAGGTGAAATGAAAGTTATATCTAAACAGGAATTGTATAACTTGCTGCAAATTCAAAAAAGATAATTAAGATGGTAAAATCAATGACAGGGTTTGGAAGAGCAGAACAAACAATCGGTGATAAGACTTATTTGGTAGAAATAAAATCACTAAATGGAAAGCAACTCGATATCAATTTAAAAATTCCACCAATCACTAAAACTTATGAATTTGATATCAGAAGTTTGATCCAGGAAAATCTAACCCGTGGTACAATTGAATGCCTGATCGTAGTCAAACAAAATGGCGCAACAAAACCGGTTCTTATTAATACAGATCTTATCAAATCTTATTATAAGCAAATTGAAATTCTTGCAACAGAATTATCCATAGATACCAACGCAGTTTTGGCCGCATTATTGAGATTGCCCGAAGTTGTTTCACCAAGCAATGAAGTACTGGATGCAGAAGACTGGAAGCATCTGAAAGGTGTGATAGAAGCGGCCTTGCTGGAATTGAACATGCACCGGATTGAAGAAGGAAAATCTTTGGAAAAAGAACTTCGCCTCCGCATAAAAAATATAAAAATCCAGGAAGACGAAATTTTAAAACTGGAACCTCGCCGCAGAGTAAAAATGAAAAACGAACTCATTCAACTTCTTGAGGAGAATGCAGGAAAAGAAAGTTATGATGCAAATAGACTCGAGCAGGAACTCATTTATTATATTGAAAAAATTGATATTCGGGAAGAACAGGTTCGTTTAAAAAATCATTGTGAATATTTTATTTCAATTCTTGAAAGTAATGAAGATGCAAAAGGGAAAAAACTATCTTTTGTCGTCCAGGAAATCGGGCGCGAAATAAATACAACCGGTTCAAAAGCGTATGATTCTGAAATTCAAAAAAGTGTTGTTTTGATGAAAGATGAGCTGGAAAAAATTAAAGAACAAACTTTTAATATTCTGTAGCCTTTTTTCTTAATCCCACCCAAAACAAATCATTCTTGTAAAAAAATCAGCTTGAAAAAAATTTTATTTATATCATTTCTTACAGTAATTTTTGCGTCTTGTATTAAAACTGATCTTTATGAAAAACAAGCTGTAATACCCTCACAGCAATGGTTTTACACTTATGTTCCGGAATTCACTTTTCACATTACCGATACGACTTCTCTTTACAATATATATGTCGTTTTGCGCCATACCGATCTTTATAAATACAATAATATCTGGCTTCGGATCGGGCTAAAATCGAGTTCTGATTCTATGAAATTTCAGAACTTAAATCTTGTGTTGGCAACTGATTCAAAGGGATGGGAAGGAACAGGAATGGATGATATCTATGAAGCAAGGAAAAATATTTCTTCCGGGCCATTTTCTTTTAAAACTTCCGGAGATTACGCTTTTTCCATTGCACAAATTATGCGGGAAAATCCATTGTATTATGTTTTGAATATTGGCATCAGGATCGAAAAAGTGAAAATGTAAAGTTTTTTGCCGATCCCTCTTCACTGCAATTATCTTTTGAAAATTGATAAAATATGGCTTACCAGAATTTTAAAAATAAAGTGAGGCCTCTTAGAATTATTTATATCTTTTATTGGTTCCTGCTTGCGTATATTCTTGCTGCGCTTATTTTTTGGTTCATTGCCTTAAACAAACAGAATCATCAGCTCACCAATTTTAAACTTCAGTCGCTTAGCACAAATGATCGTGATTATTCGTTAAAACAAAAAAGGATTGAGTTCGAAAATGAACGGAAAACGGCGCAATATATCGGAGAGGGTGTTACTTTTTTATTATTGATTTTAACCGGTGCCGGGCTTGTATTTCGTTTAATAAACAAACAGTTAGTTCAATCGCAACAGCAAAAAAATTTCATGATGGCGATCACTCATGAATTAAAAACTCCAATTGCAGTTACACTCCTTAATTTGGAAACAATGCAGATGCGAAAACTTGAATTCAGCCAACAACAAAAATTAATCAGAAGTACGATTCAGGAAGCAAACCGGCTAAACACATTGTGTAACAACATGCTCTTGTTAAGCCAGATAAATTCAGGCGGGTACACACTTACAAACGAAAAATTTGATCTTGCAACGCTTGCTAATGATTGCGCCGAATATTTCATTGACAGATTTCCGGGAAGAGAAATTGAAATAGATGCCGCTGAAGAAATAATGATTACCGGTGATAAGCTTTTGTTGCAACTCGCTATAAATAATCTTTTAGATAATGCGATAAAATATTCTGGAAAAGATGATATAGTTTTAATAAAAGCATTTCAGGAAAATAAAAAATTCCGGCTCCAGGTAATTGACCAGGGAAACGGTGTGAGCGATAAAGAAAAGGGAAAGATCTTTGATAAATATTTCCGCGGTGCACAAATGCAAACAAAGGGAACCGGCTTAGGCCTATACCTTTCAAAAGAAATAGTGAAACAACATCATGGCGACATCAGTGTGACAAATAACATTCCCCGCGGGTGTATTTTTGAAATTCAATTTAAATCTCCGAACAATTAATCATCTAAAAATCATTTTATGCCACCGAAAAAACTTTCAATCTTATTGGTAGAAGATGAAGAAAATTTGCAGGATACACTGAGATTAAATTTTGAAATGGAAGGTTACGATGTTAATTCTGCTTATGATGGAGAAGAAGCGTTGAAGGCAGTTCACAATGAATATTTTGATCTGATTATTCTTGATGTAATGCTGCCAGAAATAGACGGAATAACTGTTTGCGAAAATATAAGATTAACCAACACAGAAATTCCTATTCTCATGCTGAGTGCAAAAAGTCAAAGTGCCGACCGGATCTTAGGACTGAAAAAGGGCGCCGACGATTATTTAACCAAACCATTTAGCCTCGAAGAACTTTTAATAAGAGTAAGAATTTTAATTAATAAAAGCCAAAAGATCTCAGCCAAAGAACCCGTTGAAGAACAATATCATTTTGGAAATAATGTAATTAATTTTAAATCGCTTACATGCGCAACAAAGAATGGTGAAGTAGTAGCGCTTACAAAAAAAGAAGCCATGCTTTTAAAATTGCTTATTGAAAATAAAAATGAAGTAGTAACGCGCGAAAAGATTTTGCAATCTGTTTGGGGCTATAATGTCTATCCGACCACACGTACCGTGGACAATTTTATTTTGAACTTTAGAAAATATTTCGAGGAAGATAGCCGTAATCCAAAATATTTTCATTCTGCAAGAGGGATAGGATATAAGTTTACAAACAACTAATTAAGGAGCTGACCAATATCCGATCAGGTAAAAAGAAATGAAAATCAAAAATTTGATCTTCTGACAAAAACAAATCAATTTCATTTCATCTCTCTGAGAAAAACAAGTTTGTGCAAATAACTTAATTCGTTTCTTTCTAAACGTTTAAATTACATTTCAATCTAAAAAATAGTTTGATGATTAGTTTCAGAAATAAAACGGTTTTTATAACCGGTGCTTCCAGAGGTATTGGAAAAGCAATTGCACTGCGGCTTGCAAGGGAAGGTGCGAATATTGTGGTAGTTGCAAAATCAATTGAAGAA
>JBEPVG010000257.1:0-3863 GCA_041691175.1 Chitinophagaceae bacterium | reverse complement strand
CGTCATTGTTTTGACAAGCAGGTGGAAATGAAAGTGGCAAAAAATACGTTGATAAAAAAAGCATTGGAAAGCCTTGATAATGATAAATATTCAGGTGTTTACGAATCTTTGCAACAGGTAACCGCTTTAATGTTCAGCGAAAGTCCTAAGGATCCGGCTGTAATTATCAGTAGTTTTCGTAAATCAATTAACGGTGATAAGCCGGTATTGAAAGCTGCATTTTTGAATGGAGATATTTTTATAGGTGATAATCAATTGATCAATCTTACCAAAATCAAAACTAAAAATGAATTGATTGGTGAAGTAATCGGATTGCTGATGTCGCCAATTCAACGCGTAATCGGTGCTTTACAAAACAGGCCTGAAACATTACCAGCTCCAGCTCCTGAAGTAAAAACTGAAACAGTACCGGAAGCGAAAGCCACAGAAACCCCAAAAGCTGAAGCAGCACCAAAAGTAGAAACAGCAGCAACACCAAAAGCAGAAATTCCAAACCCAGAAGAAACTGCAAAGCCAGCAGAAGACAGTGCTGAAAATGCGGCGGAATAATAAATCGGATTTCATTAGCTAATGAAAACATTGGCTGATTAATTTTAAATAAACAATTTTTTTAAAACCCTCCGCCGGATCAGTAAATGATAAGAAGGTGGAAAAAATTAAACTAAAAAATCATGGCAGACGTAAAAGCATTAGCCGAAAACTTAGTAGGCTTAACAGTAAAAGAAGTTCAGGAATTAGCAGAATTCTTAAAAACAGAATATGGTATCGAACCGGCAGCAGCCGCCGCCGCAGCACCTGCTGAAGGTGGTGGAGCAGCCGCAGTAGAAGAAAAAACCTCTTTTAATGTGATTCTGAAAGCACCGGGCGCTAACAAACTGGGCATTGTAAAAATCGTGAAAGAGCTTACAGGCTTAGGTTTGAAAGAAGCAAAGGACCTGGTGGATAATGCACCAAAACCAATTAAAGAAGGTGTAGATAAAGCAACTTCTGAAGAAATTAAAACAAGATTGACAGAAGCCGGAGCTGATGTTGAAGTAGTTTAATTTTCTTTGTATTAATATTTAAAGCCGGAGTTGATTCTCCGGCTTTTTTATATTTCAAACTGATGACTTTTGAAATAAAGAACATTCGTAAATGAAATTCTTTATTATTTGTTTGTTTACTGAAGTTTAAATTCTCACTCCACCGGTACTACATCCAATTTATTATCTTTAACAAACTTGTCTTTTGCATTTGTGAAATCTTCAACAAGAACTGTGGCAAAGTTTAACGTTTCATCGGCTTTTGAATGAATTTCCGGCAGTTGTTTTTCCAAAATACTGTTTCCAAGATTAATATTTTCTGCTTCTATTTGAGCGACTTTTTTTAATAATGAAGTCTGGCTGTTTACAATATCATCCAGCTCACGAATCATTTTTTCCATTGAAATAAGTTTTTCTCTATTGTCCATATTTAAGGTTTTTATAAAAAACTATTCTCAAAAAGTGTTCCCAATTTAGCTTACTCATCTTTTAATCTAAAAAATTACATTGTATCATAAGCCCATTTTACCAATGTAGCACCCCAGGTAAATCCACCCCCAAATGCAGCAAGAACAATTAAATCATCTTTATGCAATTGCTTTTCCCATTCCCATAAGCATAATGGAATCGTGGCAGAAGTTGTATTTCCATAACGCTGAATATTGATCATCACTTTATCCATACTTAAGCCCATTCTATTTGCAGTGGCATCAATAATTCTCTTATTGGCCTGGTGAGGAACCAGCCAGGCAATATCATTTCCAGTCAGTTTATTTCTTTCCAATAATTCAAAAGAAACATCGGCCATTCCTTTCACCGCAAATTTGAAAACCTGCGGACCTTCCTGGAAAATATAATGTTCTTTAGCCATTACTGTTTCAACAGAAGCCGGCTTGGCAGAACCGCCCGCTACCATTTTAAGATACTCTTTTCCAATGCCATCCGTTTTTAATAAACTGTCCTGAATTCCATAACCGTCCTCATTGGGTTCTAATAAAATTGCTCCGGCTGCATCGCCAAAAAGCACACAGGTTTTGCGGTCGCTGTAATCTACAATGCCACTCATTTTATCGGTTCCTACTACGACGACCTTTTTGTAACGCCCGCTTTCAATAATGGCCGCGCCGGTAGTAACGCCAAATAAGAATCCCGAACAAGCCGCAGAAAGATCAAAGCCAAAAGCATTTAACGCGCCTATTTCATAAGTAATGATTTGGGCAGTTGCCGGAAAAGTCATATCGGGTGTAACGGTACAGCAAATCAGGCAATCAATTTCTATGGGATCAATTCCTCTTTTCTTACATAATTCTAAAACTGCGGGTACAGCCATCTTGGAAACGCCCATATTTTCGCCCTTTAAAATTCTTCTTTCTTCCACGCCGGTACGGGTTTTTATCCATTCATCGGAAGTCTCAACCATCGTTTCAAGCTCAGCATTTGTAAGCCGGTATTCTGGCACGTAAGCGCCGACAGCAGTGATTGCAGCGGAAATTTTATTACTCATTTTATATAAAAAATATTTTAATTATGGCGGTAAAAATACAATATCCGGCCGATTCATTTTCAAGTGTCAATATTTAATTTAAATATGCAGGCATTTGCCTTTACAGTAAACCAATAAATAAAGGGAATTTCTATTTCCTCACCGGTTTTTTAAATGCAATCTAATAAGCAGTGACTATGTATTAAGTGGCATTTCATTATATAATCTACTCATAAAATCGTAACTTCGCTCTATTCAAAATTTAATAATGGAATCTGCAGAAAATATTTTAGCTATTGCGCTCAATCATCCCGTAATGCAGGATGAGATGGAATTAGTGCAACATAGTTCGCAGAAAATTCCAGGTTCAGTTCAGTATGTTATAAACCGTTATCGCAAAACTCCAAATGTAATTATTGAAGAAACCGCTATGATGGTTTATAATTATAATGCTGCCGATCAAAAATCCGGAAATCTGGAATTGGTTTTTTGTATGGAAGGAAACCGCTATTGCAAACTAAAAGATACGGAATGTAATTTTTGCAAACAGTCGCAATCTCATGATTGTGAACAGCTCATAGATACAATTGACGTAGCGTGTTTTCGATTTAATACCGATCATCTTTCCCAATTTGTGAAGGGATTAAAAACAACAACTTTTTCAGAAGATATTTTAAACTTTAATCACACTACTTCCTTCACAAAAACTTTCTCTCTTTGCGCTCGTACAAGAACGGTTCTGGAATCGTTGATGAATCATACATATACCGACACACTTGAAAATATTTTTATCAATGCACAAACACAAATGTTGTTATTATACAGCATCGAATGTATGGGCGGCGAAGATGAAGGGACTTTTTCCTGCAAATTTTTAATGAATGAAGCCGACCGTGAAAAAATATCTTTGGCGCGTGATGTATTGCTGCAACATATTGGTGAACCGCTTACCATCAAGGAACTTAGCCGCAAAGCCGCCATCAACGAATGTTATTTGAAGAAAGGATTTAAAGAAATGTATGGCACTACCATCTTCGATTTTTTCCAAAGCCAACGGATGGAACATGCTAAATACCTATTGTACGAAAAAGGTTTAACGGTGACAGAAGTTTCGGCATCACTCGGTTATTCTTCTATCTCGCATTTTTCCACAGCGTTTAAAAAACACACCGGGATAAAACCGTGCGAATTATTATTCCGTTGATTTTATCTTATCATCCAATTTCACTGGGTTTTAGCAAAAAAGGAATTTCTATACATTAAATCTGAAATGCATCACGTCGCCGTCCTGTACAATATAATCTTTGCCTTCAATTCTAAGTTTTCCATTTTCTCTGCAAGCAGCTTCTGATTTATAA
>JBEPVG010000256.1:0-3888 GCA_041691175.1 Chitinophagaceae bacterium | reverse complement strand
GGTAATGTTTGTGCTGAAACACATTGGAAAACTGCCAGTATGAACAAACCTACAAGAGATGTAATTTTTTTAAGCATAAAAGTTTTTTTGCGCATGACAATGCGATTTTTTGAATTGAGAAAGGTTGTCAAGATGCCAAATGGCAAAATGATTCTAAACAGTATGATTCATCAAACAACTTTGAGTGAATCCACCGTCAATTTTTTCTGAAAGATTAATGAAAACTTATTACATCATGCAACAACAACCGAGCGGCATGCAACATGAAAATGCTGAAGATTTAAGATAGGGAGAAACGGGAAGCACAGAATTCATAGTAGTGATCTTTTTCACTTTTTTATTTTTAATGTAATTGTAATTTCTTTAGATCAAACTCATCAAAAAACGAAAAGACTGAGAAGGGGAGCTTAATTAAAAAAGCACCCCGATTAAATCAGAAGTGCTTTTAATTATGTCAACAAAACGTTTTTAAATTGCATCTGACTTAACTAGCCCCGGCTTTAGCCGCGACGGAATTAGCACCATTTCTTTTTAGTGAAAAGACGGTTGCTAAGGCTTCACAGGGCCTTTCCCTCTGCCTTTCTTGATAAGTAATTATTAAAGAACTGCTGCAAATGTAAAAC
Organism: Chitinophagaceae bacterium; assembly: GCA_041691175.1. Classification (GTDB taxonomy): domain Bacteria; phylum Bacteroidota; class Bacteroidia; order Chitinophagales; family Chitinophagaceae; genus Ginsengibacter. The sequence goes on along the minus strand of JBEPVG010000256.1, from coordinate 3,265 downwards.
GTCTTTATTATCCTACCAAATTTATAGGCTTTAATTTTATTTTTTTATTTGGAACGTCAATTAAATCGTGTTAAAAGGAAATATCGAAAAACTACATTTTGGCTTTCGAGGATGATTTCTTAAATTAGAAATGAATTATTATTTAAAAAATGAAAAATCTACTTTTTGGCTTTTCAGAAGAATAGGAATGTATAACATACTTATATAAACGAAATTTAAAAATTATTTTGAGCGTAATATTGGTGTAAAAAAAAATTAAAAACCTACTTTTCAGCTTGTCTGAGCTTCGGCCATTTTACCTATTCGGTATTAAACAAATTCTAACTTTTAAATTACATTACTTGAGTGATTGAAACGCCAAAATCGGCGGTTATATTCCTTTCAAATACTTTATAAATTAATTCTTCAAAAGCCAGGTTCAGGTCGAATGAACTTCAAGTCATTGTTAACGTGACACAATGGATCATTCCCCGATCGCCGGCATAAAATCTCCATCTACTAAATACAAACTCCCATATAGAAATCCGCATAAGTATCGCCTTCGAAAATCTGTAGCTTTAAGAAAAACAAAAAGAGAAATAAAGTTAATTTGTTCTAAATTTAAAATTCAATCCCAATTTTCTGCATTCACATCTACGATATTATTTAATATTGCTGGCAATCATTTTTTGTTGCGGCCAGGCTGCGTTGGCTCAAAAGAATAATGTAGACAGCTTTAAAAACTGGATAGACGCGCATCCCCGGATTGATTCACAATACATCCTTACCCTGCACAGAATCAGTTACCGCCTTAGTGAAAAAGATATTCAGCAGTCTTTTAAATATTATGAGAAAGTATCCACCTTGAGTGATAGCCTCAATTTCACCTATGGCAAATCGCTGGCCCAAATAAATCTCGCTTTACTATTATTTAATTCTGCAAACTTCGACGCAAGTAATATTGCAAATTTCAAAGCAATTGATTATGCTGATGAGTGCGGCGCGATGCGGTTAAAATCCGTAGCACTAAATAATATTGGTGAGAACTTCAGGATCCTGAATGATTTCGTGAAATGCCGCGAGTATACGCATTGGGCGATTGACATAAATAAATCAATAATTGCAACCGATAAATCATTAAGCGCCGTGCGGGGCGTTGCTGTTAATTATGAATTATTGCAACAATGTGATTTAAAACAAGAGCTATTTGCCGATGCCAAGAAGCACCTCGACTCGGGGATTTCTTACGCCTTAACTTCTAATGATAGCTATATTCTTTCAATGTATTATGTGGGTTACGGCAAGCTACACGCCATAAGTGGCAGGAAAGATTCCGCAAGCTATTACTTAGACATGGCGCTGAATGAAGCAAAGAAGCAGAACGACGAAAGAAATAAATACCAGGTATATGTCTCGAACGTTCAATATTTAAAAGACATCCCAACCATCAGGAAAATTATTCTTTTAGACAGCGCATATACGATCGCTTCCCGCACCGGTTTTGTAGCAGGCGTTGCCGAATCTGCTGAAATGCTTTCCGACATCTACGAACGACTAAAAAATAAAGATTCCTCATTTGCTTATTTTAGAATTTACCGCGCGGCCAATGATTCCATATTTTCTGAAAATAATAAGCGCAACGTAATCATAATGGAATCTAACCGGCAGATCAAACAGAAAGAACTTGAAAACAAACATTTGCAGGATCTTGCCACACTGCAAAAACGAGATATCGTATTCAAGAATGCGCTTCTGCTGGGTTCCCTTATACTGTTAATCCTAAGCATTATCATCGCTTTTGTTATTTATAAAAATATACAGTCAAAAAAGAAACGCACAGATGCAGCATTTAAGCAAAACATCGCTGAAGTGCAGATGCGTTCATTGCGATCGCAAATGAATCCTCATTTTATCTTCAATAGTCTTAACAGCATTGAAAATTATATGTTGCGAAATGACAAAATCAAAGCCGTTGAATACCTCAATAAATTTTCCAGCCTGATCAGAATTATTTTGAATAGCAGCCGAATAGAATTTTTTCCTTTTATTAAAGATTTTGAGGGCATTCAGCTTTATGTGGAGTTGGAACAATTACGTTTTAATAATAAGTTTCGTTATGAAACTGACATTGATCCCGAACTGATGAACGGTGATTATAAAGTTCCTTCATTGTTGATACAACCTTATGTAGAAAACGCGATCATCCATGGATTGTCACAGAGTGAAGCGCCTGACCTGGAACTTAAATTGGCAGCAAGTTTGCATGACGATTACATCAATTATATTATAGAAGACAACGGCATTGGGCGGGTCCAATCTCAGAAATATAAACAACATAATAAGCCAGGCTACAAAAGCCTCGGAATGCAGTTGACTCAGGAGCGAATTGACATTTTTAACCGCCAGCAAAAATCTGACGGCACAGTGACAATTGAAGATTTGTATGACGAGCATGGAGAGCCGGCGGGTACAAGAGTTAGGCTGGTGATAAAGGCTTTGTAAATTCACTGCATGTCATTCGGAACATTAAAACATTTTTATGGGACTCTTAAAAACAATATTAATAGACGACGAACTTCCGAGTCTCCAGAACCTGGAGCAAAAACTTACTGAGTTCTGTCCTGATGTAAAAATCCTCGCGTCAACACAAAAACCGGAAGAAGCCATTCGCCTGATCGAGCTGCACCGGCCTGATGTGATTTTCCTGGATATTGAAATGCCCCGAATGAATGGCTTCAAAATGCTGGAAGAAATATCTGAAAAAGATTTTGATATCGTATTTACGACAGCATATAATTTATATGCTATTGATGCGGTAAGGATCAGCGCTTTTGATTACCTGGTAAAACCGGTAGCTGTAAAGGATCTGCAGAATTGCGTAGCAAGATTATTTAAAGACCAGTTAAAACAAACCCCGGAAAAATTAGATGTGTTGCGGCAGAATCTTTCCGATTCACGATCACAAAATGACAAGATCACCATTTCCACAAATGAAGGAATTGAATTTATTGAGATAAAAGAAATCATGCGGATTGAATCCAGCTCAAACTATAGCAAGATTTTCTTTAAAGATGGAAGATCATTGCTGGTAACCAAACTTCTTAAAGATTTTGAAGAAATCTTGTTGCCATATCGCTTTTATCGTATTCATAATTCTCATCTAATCAACTTAAGCTATATCAAGAAGTATGTTCGGGGCGATGGAGGCCAGGTGGTGATGCAGAATGATGAAGTAATTGATGTAGCGAGGCGAAAAAAGGAAGAATTTTTAAAGCTTATTAATTAG
>JBEPVG010000255.1:0-3901 GCA_041691175.1 Chitinophagaceae bacterium | reverse complement strand
CAAATAGTTGAGTTTATGATTCATAGGTCAATAGAGAATTTTCAGCCCGGAACTACAACCCAAGAGAGAACAAAAAACTGATGAAATGCACTTTGGCGTTACTATCGTCAATTCGGTTGTTGCCTGCGGTACTATTCTGTCACATTAATTCTGTATTCAAAAAATTCCGTCTCAGGTTCTAACTTCTTAAACCCAGTATGTTCGTATAATTTTTGTGCTGTGAAGTTGTCAACTGCTGTAGAAAGCTCAACAAATTTAGCATCGTTTAGAGTTGCAAAATCCATTGCTGTCTGTATAAGTTTTTCTCCAATACCTTGTTTTCTATATTCTTCATCCACATACAAGTCATTAAGGATCCAATTTTTCACAACTCCTACAGACGAATATTTTGGATAAAGTTGTGTAAATCCGATAGGCTTGTTAGTGTCCTCAGAAAGAGCAACAAAGATTACTGATTCATTATTGTCAAGCCGTTGTTGTACAAATTTTTTAGCTATTTCAATGTCGGATGCTTGCTTATAAAATACTCTGTATTTGTTAAACAGGTCAAAAACTAAATTTCCTTGTGTTTTGTCTATTCTAATTATCTTCATTTTTTAAAAATAGGTATTAAATTTTAACCATTTTATAAGATGCCAATTGGTATGGAAGTCAACGATTAATGCTTGTCGATTGCAGTGAATTTTAAGTTCGTCTGTCCGTATTAATGCAACAGATTTTTAAATTCCAAATCATTTTTTGCTAAGAGATGTAAATATCGAATTGTTTTGTCGCTCAATGCAGTTATATCTGCTCCGGCTTTTAAGAGAAATTTGATACAAGAAACTTGATGGTATGTGTTTAATTTGTCGTTTGTTATTAAAGGTTGAATTGCCCAAACAAGTGGAGTACTATTATAAGAAGTGTCACGATGGTCAATTGATGCGTTTTCCTGAATCAATTTTTCTACCAATTTATCTCTTCCACAAAAGGCTGCCCAATGTAAAGCTGTAGCACCATCATTCTTGTCCGCATAATGAATATTAGCACCATTCTCTATAAAAAAAATACCCAACTTTTCTGCATGGAGACTGGCGGCTGCCAAAAGAGGAGTATCATGATTTTCTTTTATTTTATCTCCGTCAATATTGGATCCAAAGTCTAAAAATATTTTTGCAATTTTAACGGCTTCTTCATCTGTAATTTTTTTGGCAAAAACAGCATCGCAAATTCGATGTAAGGGATGAGCTTTAGCTATACACTTATTATCGAACGGTATAGTAATGCCTTCATTTGCACGGTTAGGATTATGTGCAAGCAACTGCCTAATTCTTTCATAATCCTTATTCTCAATAAGTGTTTTCATTTTTTTAATCACCGCATTTTAAGATTGTCACACGCATTACACACAAGGTTTACGAATTGGCGATGGCTTGGCATTCAATGAATTTTCAGCCGGAACAAAAGTACAGTAAACGAACAAATAGGCGAGATTATTAAATAAGGACACATTATATTCTTTGTATGGATTTAAAATACATAATCCTCAAATGAATAATTAAACCACGAATTAATATTTTGTGCAAGGTAAGCGATGAAACAAAGGAACCTGAAACATTTTTAAAATAAATTGTTTTGAAAGTGTGATTTTCTGTCAAGTGCCGCGAATAATGAATTATAAGATTTAAGAAAAAATATCTTTATAAATGGATCAGAAGGAAATAGTAAAAAGAATTAGTGAGCATCAAAAAATTATTTATAAGATATGCAATTCCTATTGCTACAATAAAAGTGATAGGGAGGACCTGGGCCAGGAAATTGTTTACCAGTTAATAAAATCATGTAGTCTTTATAATCCGCAATTTCAATTTACTACCTGGATGTACCGGGTGGCATTAAACGTTGCTATTTCTTTTTATCGTAGCAGCAAAAAAGAAGATGTGGTAGAATTGGTGGGAAGCCATGAGGACGCGGAAGATTCAAACCACGACGGAGATTTGGCAGAGGATAATTTCAGGGCGCTTCATCAATTTATTAACGAACTGAAAGCACTTGATAAAGCCATAACGATTCTGTACCTGGAATCTAAAAGTTACAAAGAAATAGCAGAGGTTATTGGTATTTCAGAAACCAATGTTGCCACAAGGATTAATCGAATTAAAAAAATACTGACACAAAAATTTTCAAATCACAATCTGAAATAAAATGGATAACAATCAGTTAGAAATTCTTTTAGAATCTTACAATCATCGTTTGGAAGAAGCGAGGGTTCTTAATCTTCAATCATGGGTTTTAAATTATAAATGTTATGAAGAATTGCAAACCCAAAAAGCAAAATCAAAATTGAAAGGGTTGATTTTAGTTAAATTGGTTGTTATGTTGTTGGGTGTTTTATGGGTGCTCTTTGTGGGCTTCCTCGTGTATCATTCCCTCGATATTGTAAAAATATTTTTTGTAATATCAGCCAGCGCCATCATGATTTTTACATCATGGGCAGTTTTTGTGTATGGACACCATTTGGTATTGCTTCGCAAAATAAATAATACTGATTCGGTCATAAAAAACCAGGAGCTCATTGCCCGTTTACAATTTTCGACTATAAATATTACAAGAATTTTATTACTGCAAATGCCGTTCTATTGCACATTCTGGTGGAGCATTCAAATGATTGAAAATGCGCCAGCCGCATTTTGGTTTATTTCTTTTCCAGTGGCTGTAATTTTTTCCCTTGGTTCTTTATGGCTCTATAAAAATATCACCTTTAAAAACGTAAATAAAAAGTGGTTTAAAATTTTATTTAATAACCCTGAATGGCACCTGCTAACAAAAGCAAATGACATGCTGAATGAGATCGATGAGTTTAAGAATGAATCTTAAAAAAAGAACGTAAGTAAACGAACAAATAGTTGAGATTATAATTCATAGCTCATCAAAGAATTTTCAGCCCGGAACTACAGCCCAATAGCGAACAAAAAAATGATTAAATGCACGTCAGATTATCCAAGTTAGCTGTAGTTTTTATCTCTACGCTTGTCAATATGAAAATTGGATTTTGAAATATTTTTCAACGACGCAATTACTGTAAGCCATAAGGCTAAAGCATTTAAAATTGATTGAAAAATATTAATAGTATTTCCCTTAAGTTTATTTGATAGTATTATAAATATTATTCCCGAAATAATCATAATACTACTAGAAACATAGAATTGTTTAATTCGTAAAAATATGGCCATTGGTATAAAATGCAATCCTACTATTATTGATATTGCAGGAATTATAAGTTTTTGCTGCCCAAATTTAATCAGATAATAAAAAACAATGTTTAAAAGTATAATTTCGGCAATCGCATTTAAAATAGATAATATTATCTTTTTTTTTGTAAGAGTTAGTTTGAGGCCTAATTGAAGTTAGCATTTCGTTTCCTTTTTTTCTAACTTTTATTACATTTCTTAAAAGAAAAAATGTAATAACCAAACTGAGAATTAATAGAATGTATTTGTAAGGTTCAGAAATTAAAAAAACACCATAAATGAACCATAATAAACCAATTATTATACCGATAAATGAACCGATTGCTGTGCTTTTTAAAAATTATCTTGCTCCCATTTCTTTGATTATTATTTGCAAATTTTTAAATTACAGCTAACGTTTACGGCTTTGTTCAGGTCAAATTTTAGAATTCCTTTTGCCCGGAACCATTTCTAAATTTATAATAAAAAGTTCATTGTTATTACTATCGTGCAATAATTATTTTCAGCCCGGACTATAGCTGAAACATTCACCAATGATCCTTGTTAGCACTTAGCTCCGCTTGCACAAAACCGATGTTATAGCCAATTCTGGTTAATACTCTTTTAGATTTAGTCCTTTGTCTTTAAACTGATTGAATAATATATTCGTGAAAAGAGGAAAAGACATTAAC
>JBEPVG010000254.1:0-3915 GCA_041691175.1 Chitinophagaceae bacterium | reverse complement strand
AATCCCGCTATGCCTTACGAGCAAAGTTCCCTGTAAATATTTTTCATCATGTTGCGAAGCATCCAATCCCAATTCTTCATCAGCTTCGCTCACGCGCATAGGCATTACCCAATTAATAAATTTAAAAATGCCGTAAGAAACAGAGAAACTATAAGCAACTACAATTCCCAAACCCTTCAATTGAGTAAAAAAGAATGCAGGATTTCCGTAAAACAATCCATCGTTTCCTGTGGCGTTTATTGTTTTGGTGGCAAAAACCCCGGTTAGGATCATTCCTACAATTCCGCCGATTCCGTGGCACGGAAAAACGTCCAAAGTATCATCCAGCCTGGATTTTGACCGGTAGTAAACAGCAATATTGGAAATAATTGCAGCCACAACGCCAATGAAAATACTTTGTGGAATGGCTACAAATCCAGCGCCCGGAGTAATGGCTACGAGGCCGACAACTGCACCAATACAGAAACCCAAAACCGAAGGTTTTTTTCCTTTTAAAACATCAAAAAACATCCACGCCAATCCGGCTGCGGCAGCAGCTGTATTGGTTGTTGCGAATGCAGAAACCGCCAGGGAATTTGCGGCTAAAGCTGAACCGGCATTAAACCCAAACCAACCAAACCAAAGCAATCCGGTTCCAATCAGTACATAAGGAATATTAGCGGGGGGAATTTCTTTATGCTCACGATGAGTTTTTCTTCTTTTTAAAACTAAAGCCCCGGCAAGTGCAGCGCATCCCGCAGAAATATGAACTACAGTCCCACCGGCAAAATCAAGAATGCCCATTTTAAATAAAAATCCCTGAGGATTCCATGTCCAATGAGCAATGGGTGCGTAAACAAAAAGACTGAACATGACAATAAAAAGTATGTAAGAAGTAAACCGCGTTCTTTCTGCAACTGCACCAACTACCAAACTGGGAGTTATGATTGCAAACATCAATTGAAAAAGTGCAAATAACATTAATGGAATTGTTGGAGCCAAACTCCACGGAGCGCCGGAACTGACACCTTTAAAAAAAAGATGTGTGAAGGGATTTCCAATAAAACCACCAATCGAATCGCCAAACGCAAGGCTAAACCCAACTGTAATCCATAATATGCTAACCACACCAGCGGCAACAAAACTTTTGATCATTGTGGAAAGAACATTTTTCCGATGAACCATTCCACCATAGAAAAAGGCGAGTCCGGGCGTCATCAAAAAAACGAGCGCAGTGGCAACAAGAATCCATGCAATATCGGCCGAATTATATTTTTCGACATCATTAAAAGTAGATAAAGAAGGAACGAATAAAGATAATATGGCTACAATAATTAAAAGAACAAAAGGAGCAGCATTACTCAAATTAATTTTTTTCATATTGATATAAATTTTACCAAATCTATACAATATTTCCAAGGAACTCAATAAATCATAAACATATTTATTTTAGCAATATTTAATTTATACTAGACATGCCCTATTTCTTGCAGGTTTCCCAATGTTCTGACAAATATTATAATTTTATTTTAAATGAATAATAAATCAATAAATAAACCCAATTTCCAATTTTTATCTTTGGTAGAACCATTTTTAGATTGTCATATAACTTTGTAATGCCTTTACATAATTTTCAAAAGCCAAAATTCCTTTCGGTGTTATTTTACAAATCGTTTGGGGATAATTGTTATTAAACTGTTTGATAATTTCAATATAACCCGCTTCTTTCAGTTTACTGATCTGCACGCTTAGATTACCAGATGTAGCATTTGTTTTTTCTTTTAAAAAAGTAAATTCCGCCTCTTTCACACTTATCAAGAGTGACATCACGGCTAGCCGAAGCTGGGAATGTAATATGGGATCAAGTTCTTTAAAATCCATTTCCAAAAATTTTGCCTGCTACTTCACTTTTATATTTATTTCTCAAAAGATGCCCCGGAATAATCCAGGCGGTTATCACGGCCGCCGCGATTAATAATACATGATATTCGAAGTAAATAAAAGGAGAAATAAATGCCATTACCCAGCAAAAAATACCGCCAATAATCAGTGGCTTAAATTTTATAATTATACCCGAAAGAAAAGTTGGCATTCCATATAAGACCAATAACAATGGATTTATTAATTCGTACTTTTTAAAGCTGATGCATATAAAAGTAGTCAGCATCATACAGATAAAAAATGTAATCCATACAAATGAATTTATCTCCCGGGTATAAGTTTTTATTTTCTGAAATCTCTTCGTTCTTATGGTATGAATGATCTGAAAAATAAGTACTGCGTATACCAAAAGCCATACAAGATTTCCTTTTGGATTATGAAAAAAATATCCGGTTATGAATTCCGTAAGACAGCAAAATAAAATAACCCATCCCCAAATGAGATAGAATAATCCCGTTTCTCCATAGAAGTTTTTTGCTTTATTGATCATTGAAGTAATCAACCGCATGCTTTCAGCTTCGGACATTTTTATTTCAGAATCCATAAAAATTTATTTGTATTTAGATAAAAAATAGTTCAAGGTTGCTTCGCCCCACATTGGAGAAAGATCAGATTCTGGTTTAAAATTTTCATACAATTTTTTTGCTTTATCAAACATTGTTTTTGCTACATCTTTTCCACCGCCATATTGTTCGGGAGTATAAAAAGCATTTTGTGCCTGCACTAAAACCGGGCGGGGATTGGTAGGGTCAAGCGTTTCTGATCTTTCAATATTGCCGCTAATGTCCTCGCTATATGTCATATACCTGCTTGCCGGGTCTACGGTCATGTGAGCAGTCGCAATCAGAGATTTTATTACATCGGTTTCAGAATTTTCTTTTCCTAAAATGCTTTCGGCTTTTGTAATTAACTCAGTCGCTTTTTCAGCTAAAGGGTCTTTTTTGGAATTGTCTTTTTCTGCCATCGCCTGTATAGCTTTGCAATAAGCGGCGTAATAATAAGGAAGCCATTGGGTTTTTTCTGCATCGCCGATTCTTACAAAATTATTTGCGAGTTCATCTTCATTGTTATTTTGACGTATAGAATCCAATCCTGCAATATTAGTTTTCATTGCGCTTTCATATTTTGCGCTTTGTGCAAATGCAAATCCGGCAAAGCAAATACATGCAGCCATTAAAATTGATTTTTTCATTGTTGTTGATTTTTTTTATTAATAATTATGGTTTGTTTTTAAGTTTTTGATATTCTTTTTCAGCCATGGTATTGGTGTTTTTATATGCACCGAGATAATTAAAAAACACTCCGATTCCCCAACCAACCATAGGCCATACCGGCCACGGTATTTTATCAATCTCGGCTGGAGGATTTGGAGTATTTTTCAGACTTATATACCACACCGTCCAGAAAAAAATATTCATAATAAAGTAAATGAGCACATGCGTTCTGAAACCGGCTCTTTTTTGCGCCAGTTTCCATAATTCAGGGTCTTTGATTTCTTTTTCCATAATACGTGTTTTTAAATTTTTTAAAAAATGATTATTACAATTTAATTCATTTTCGACAGAGCCTTTATTCTGAACGAGGACCTTCTGCTTTACAAATGGTTATTAATCTCATCCTGCGTTCTATCTATCCCCAGGCTTACAAAATATCCGAGGTAAACAAATCTTTTAGCCGGCGGAGTTATTGCTACTTTATTTTGCCCATTTACAGAAAAATTATAATTATAAACATTATTAAATCCCAAAACATTGGTAACAGAAAATACAAAGACTGAAAATGCTTTCGCTTTTGGATTTCCGATTGAAGGAAGATAATTTACGCTGAAACTTAAATTGTTGTAATCTTTTGTACGTCCGCTTTCTACCATTTTATAATTGTTATTACTGTTATCATAAACCAAATTATAATAAGGCCTGCCGGATGCAAAAGTGTATGACATATTGAATTGCGTTTTCAACAGCATAACGAATTTTTTTACGACCAAAGAAGCCG